>CAYUFT010000023.1:6680-24457 GCA_964444115.1 uncultured Methanobacteriaceae archaeon | reverse complement strand
GTAATGGCTATGGTTTTCATTTGTTCTTCAAGGGAACATGGGGGGTGACTGGCCATGGGTGTGTCTTTATAAGGATTGAATCCCATAATTGGTATTTCTCCCAGACTTGAAAATTGTTTAAGGAAAAATAAATGATCTACTCTGTCTTTATATGATTCTCCTAATCCAATTAGAAGGCCAGATGAAAGTTCTAGATCAAGTTCACTTACCATTTCACAGATTTTTATTCGGTCTTTAAGTTTTTCTCCAGGTTTTAATTCATTGAAAAGGCTTTCATTCACGGTTTCCAGATTGCAGCATACTGTATCTGTTTCATAATGAGAAAGATAGTTTAAGGATTCAGTATTTAAATCAGATCCTACATTTACCAGTAGTTCTAAGGAAGTATTTTCTTTAACTACTTTAGCAGCAGTTACTGCTTGCTGGCCGTGATAACCATGGCCTCCAGAACAGCTAATCCTGGGAATACCAGAATCTTCAATCGAAAGTGCGGCTTTCAAAATTTCATCCTCTTTTTTATAAAATGGATGATAGTATCCTTCAGATGAGGTACGGGCTGCAAAACCACAGTACTTGCACTTGGGTGTCACCTGGCAGACATTGGTAAGATGCACAGTTGAGGTGAGTTTGATTTTTTTGCTTTCCTGGTCTCGGATGGTAGCTGCTGTATCCATGATTAGTTGAATTTCTTCAGGGGAAGTTACATTAAAAAGTTTTAATAAATCCTCTTTTTGAAGATTTTCACCTTCTAATGATTTATTAAGGATTTTGTCTATCAAATTAACACCTAAATGGATTTTGTGAGAATTATATTTGTATATTAATAATATTGAATTTAAGAGATTGCCTATAATAAATATTTGTATATTAATAATGTTTATATGAATTAATTATTTTATATTTTATTATATGGTATTGATAGTTATTTAATGAATATTTGTATACCCTAGTTTGTCCTATTATGAGATATTCTAAATAATCGATTTTTGGATTTTAGAATAGAAAATTAAAAAAGAATAAAATTAATTTAAATTATCTAATGATAAAATTTTATTTGTACTCAATTATTGATCAAAATATTAATTTAATTATTCATTTCAGGTGAAAAGATGCATGATATTATCAAAGACGCAATTAATGATTTAGATGCTGCATGGGAACTTTCTAAACTAGAAAAAGATCCGTTAGAAATCATAGATGCTGTCTCCCAGCTCAGCAGAGCAGATGCCCAAAAATTGGGAATGAACTTTAAAACATTCCCTTTAGGATGTGATTTGACTGAAATTTTGGCTGGAACATGTGCCTCTGATTTGGATAAAATTGATTTAATAGGTAATTGTGTTCTATCAGATAGTATTGGGGCATCTATTCATGTTTGTGCCTATGCATTTGCGGATATTGCTGAGGCCAATGGGATGAAACCTCTGGATTTAATCAGGGAAGTAAGGGATGCCACGGATGTTCCCATGGATTTAGATCATTTTGGCCGCTTTGGGCCGATGCGGTTTCCTAAAGAGATTATTAAATGTCCGGGACAGTGTTATATGCAGGGCCCACCATTTGATGGTTGTCCTAGGGACAGAATTCATTCTCGGCTTTTTGATAAGGAAGAAGATGGTTTGGCCGATAGGGAAGAATGGATAAAGCTAGCCTCTTCGGTGGCCATCAATTTAACCTCTGTTCAAGGAGGAGAAGGCCATGCTGCACCTTTAGATGAAGCACGTGAAGTTGCGGAGCTGGCCAAAAAACATGGAAAAGGTATAGAATCCATCATGTTTGTAGGGGACGGATATGATGATTTGATAACTGGTTTTAGCACGGCTTTGGAAATGGAAGCTGATGTTTTTGTTTTAGAAGGGGGCCCCTTCAATCAGGCCCCTGACCGCTTAGATGCATTTGCTAAGGCCATTGCCATTGCCAGAATACTGGTTCCTGGAAAAATAGTGGCTACCAATGGTGCCTATGAGGATGAATGCCGTATAGGATTAAGAGCTGGGCTCAATGCTATTATCACAGGTTTCCCTCAAAATCACCATGGATATATGTGTGGATACGAACCTAAAACTGCTAAAAGAGGTAATTTTGGTCTTCCACGGGTCATGCAAATTATCCGAGAAGAGATTAATTGTGGTTGTGGTTGTGGTGGGCAAACTCAAGCCCCAATTGGAAAAGGTGAATTGGAGGCTTTAGCAGCTTCTGTAAAAGTAGTTGGTCCAGAAAATGTTTATCCTAAAAAGATTGGAGATTCAGTTTTAGGAGATGCTCATTGGGTATGTGTTGCTGCCTCACCACTTTATACTAAAGCTCGTGTAGAAAATACAGTTTCGGATATTGTTAAAATGGCTGAAAATGGTCAAATAAAAGATTCTGTGGCCCTATTTGGTGGAAGATTTGTTTCTTGGGCCATGGCCAATGAGCTAGATGGGTTAGTGGATGAAATTATTATCAGTGACACTGATCCCTGGGTGGAAAAAGTCACGGTTGATAATCTTCGGTCTGAATTGAAAACTGATATTATCCAAGCAAACTCTGACGATAAAAAAGCTTATAATGATGCTCAAAGTTCAATTATAACCTCTACTATTCCAGGGTTGGCCCAGAGATTATCTAAAAACCTTCCAGGGTCTATAACTCTGGTTTAATTTTTTTCTTAGAATTCCTAATTATTTAATCTATTTTGTATATCTTTTTTTAGATTTCTCCTTTAAAAATTAATTCTAGTGTTAGTAACAAGGTATTTCAACTTTTATTTTTCTAAATTTACTTTAACTAAAATAACTTGGAATAATAAATTTATTTAATATCATTAAAATCAGTATTTGTATTATTATTTTTGATAAATCTGTAATAAAGAGAACTTCTAATTTCTTATAATTACCATATGTGTATTAATAATCTTTTTTTAAGATTATATTGTTATTTTATGGAATCTAATCCTAAAAAAAAACTCCATGATCATTTTATTTTAGTAATACCAAAAATAAAATTATTAATCTACTATATAAAATTTTCTACTTGTGTTTATAAGTAACCTTTATACTTACTTGGTTTAAATCCATATAACAGGTACAATTAATAAACCAATTTCATGGTAAAATTGATAGTACAGCATTGTAATAGCAAGGAGGAAACTCTATGGCTGAGGATGACGTAAAAATTGTAATGTTTTGTTGCAACTGGTGCTCCTATGGTGGGGCTGACACTGCAGGTACAGCAAGGATGCAATACCCGACAAATATCAGAGTAATTCGAGTAATGTGTTCTGGAAGAATTGAACCGCAGTTTGTTTTGAAGGCCTTCCGTGAAGGCGCAGACGGTGTTTTAGTAACTGGATGCCACCATGGTGACTGTCACTATGACGCAGGAAACTACAAACTTGATAGAAGAATGAGATTAATTTATAAACTTGCAGAAGAAATGGGAATTGGCAGAGATAGAATTTATCACGACTGGATTTCCGCTTCTGAGGGCGAAAAATTCGCTGATACCGTTAAAATGATGGTTGACCGAATAAAAGCTCTAGGACCATCCCCTTTAAAAGAACAAATTCAGGCTGAGGCCTAATTGGAGGAAATAAAATGGCCGAAAAAGCAAAAATAGGAACCATGTGGCTGGGCGGATGCTCTGGATGTCACTTGTCCATTGCTGATTTCCACGAAGCAATTTTAGATGTTATGGAATTGGCAGACTTCGAATTTAGCCCAGTTCTAATGGACACTAAATATGATGAAGTTCCAGAATTAGACGTTTTAATAGTTGAAGGTGGAATTCGAAACGAGGAAAACCGAGAATTAGCTGAAATGCTAAGAGAAAAAGCTAAGTTCTTAATTAGTTATGGAACTTGTGCGGTTTACGGTGGAATTCCAGGATTAGGAAACCTTCACTCTGTTGATGACCTAACCCAAGAAGCTTATATTAACTCCCCAAGTACTATTAACCCAGAAGGTATAATTCCTAATGAAGAAGTACCTCATCTGGAAAGCAGAGTAAGACCACTAGCTGAAGCAATAGATGTGGACTTATCTGTGCCTGGATGTCCTCCACGATCTGATGTGGTTGCCCAAGCAGTATTGGGATTATTAAAAGGCGAAGCTGTGGAATTACCATCCACCAACCTGTGTGAAGTATGTCCAAGAGAAAAACCACCAGAAGGTTTAGCCATGGACTTCATCAAAAGACAGTTTGAAATAGGTAAACCAGAAGAAGAATTATGCCTTATCTCACAAGGTTTAGTATGCATGGGACCAGCTACTCTCTCATTATGTGGAGCAGAATGCCCAAGTATTGCTATCCAATGTAGAGGATGTTACGGACCTACTCCTAAGGTTCAAGACCAAGGTGCAAAGATGATCAGTGCTATTGCTTCTGATTATGGGATCGAACAGGATAAAACTGTTGACCCAGAAGATGTTGCTGATCAACTGGATGATATAGTAGGTACTTTTTACACTTACACACTCCCAGCTGCTTTAGTGCCAGTCAAAATGAGAAAGGAGGGTAAATAATGGTAAAACTCACTATGGAACCTGTAACCCGTATTGAAGGGCACGCAAAAATTACCGTGCACCTGGATGATGCCGGAAACGTGGAAGACACCCGTCTACATGTTATGGAATTCAGAGGGTTCGAAAAATTCATGCAGGGCAGACCTGTAGAAGAAGCACCAAGGATAGTACCTCGTATTTGTGGTATCTGTGATGTTCAACACCACTTAGCTGCGGCTAAAGCTGCAGACCAGTGCTACGGATTCCAAGATGATGAAATCTTGCCTGCCGCTTACAAAATGAGAGAAATAATGAACTGGGGTTCATTTATGCACTCTCACGCGCTTCACTTCTACTTCTTAGCTGCTCCTGATTTTATTGCTGGAAAAGACAGAAAAACCAGAAATGTATTCCAAATTATTAAAGATGCTCCTGATTTAGCTCTACAAGCCATCCAACTCCGGAAAAATGGTTTAGATATTGTAAAAGCAATAGGTGGAAGGCCTATTCACCCAACTTCATCCACACCTGGTGGTATTTCCACTGAACTGGATGCTGAAACTCAAAAAGACCTTCATCAAAAAGCTCTACAGAACGTTGAATTAGCTCAAGCTACTTTAGATTTGGCTATACCAATATTTGAAGAAAATATTGACTTGGTTAATACTTTAGGTAACATTGAAACCCGACACACTGGTTTAGTTAATGATGGTGTATGGGATGTTTACAACGGTGACGTACGGATCAAAGAAAAAGACGGAAGCATATTCCGTGAATTCAAATCCAACGAGTACTTAGACACTGTTGCCGAACACGTTAAACCTTACTCCTGGTTAAAATTCCCTTACATTAAGGAATTAGGATACCCAGAAGGTATTTACAGGGTTTCCCCATTATCCAGATTAAATGTTGCTGATAAAATGCCCGATGCTGCACCATTAGCTCAACAACGCTTCACGGAATTCCATGATGCTTTCGGCTATGGTCAACAAACCTTACTTTACCACTGGGCCCGTCTCATAGAAATGTTAGCTGCTGCAGAATGTGCTGCTGACGCTCTAGAAGGAGATTTATCCGGGAAAAAATTCCCAGACGCTATCGAAAGACAAGCTGGTGAAGGTGTAGGAATTGTAGAAGCACCTCGTGGAACTTTAATACACCACTACAAAACTGATGATGATGGTCTCATGACTGACGTCAACATTGTAGTTGCAACCATCCAGAATAACCCTGCTATGGAAATGGGTATTCAGAAAGTTGCTAAAGACTACATTAAGCCTGGTGTAGAAGTAGACGACAAGATCTTCAACTTAATGGAAATGGTTATCAGAGCATACGACCCATGTCTATCCTGTGCTACCCACACCATCGACAGCCAAATGAGACTTGCCACCTTAGAAGTGTTTGACAAACAGGGTAACCTAATCAAACAAATATAATATTGCAGGTGGTAAAAATGATAGTAGTCAATAAAGAAGACTGCATTAAATGTGGAGCCTGTCAAGGTACCTGCCCCACCGCAGCCATAGAAGTAACACCAAGTAATGTTATTTACTGTGATATATGTGGCGGAGATCCTAAGTGTGTAGCTACCTGTCCTCAGGATGCTTTAAAAGTCGAATCCATGGTTATGGATGAAGAAGGAACCACTCAAGAACGGATTGTTTTCAACCCGGTTAAGTGTAATGAGTGTGGAGACTGTGTAGATGTCTGCCCTCCTCAAACTCTTAAATTGGAAGAAGGAAAAGTCCAGAAGATCCCACTGCAAGGTTTCTGTGTAATGTGCCAAAAATGCGTTGACATCTGCCCGGTAGATGTTATTGGTATTGATGGTATCAAAGAACCTGCTCACAAGGAATTGAATATTGAAGGATCCATTTTCATTGCTGACTGTGTTGGCTGTGGAATGTGCGTTCCTGAATGTCCAGTTGATGCTATAACTCTTCCCGAAATTGGTGGAGTTATTGATATCGATGCGGACACCTGTATTAAATGTGGTGTCTGTTCCCAGACCTGCCCATGGAATGCAGTATTCATTTCTGGTAAAAAACCTGAAAAACGTACCAAAGACATGAAGAAGTTCGAACTGGATGAAGAAACTTGTATAGGATGTAATTCCTGTCTAGAAGCTTGTCCTGGAGACTTCATTGTGGCTAAGGATTCTAACCTCACTGTAGAATTACCGGCAATATGTACTGCTTGTGGTTTATGTGAGAAGATTTGTCCGGTTGATGCGATTGATCTGGAAGTTGAACTGGGACCTGCTAAACCTGCCAGTGAAGAAGGACTCGTTTATGATGCTGAAAAATGTGACTTCATCGGAGGTTGCGCCAACATCTGTCCAAACGACGCTATTCGGGTAGTTACCAAGACTGGTATGCAATTACCAGAACAGGTAAAAACAGACGCAGAACCATCATACTCCATGTGTACCCGATGTGGTGCATGTACTATGGCCTGTCCAAAAGATGCTTTATCTTTAGTGGAAATGGACAAAGTCGTTGATGGTGAAGTTGTCAAAAGAAAAAGAGTTCAGTACAATCCTTCCCTATGTGATGAATGCGGTGATTGTGTCGACGTATGTCCATACAACATGCTGAAAATCACTGAAGACAAAGTACCACTCAAAGGTTTCTGTATCCTTTGTGATCAGTGCATACCTGCCTGTCCAAAGAATGCATTGTCTCTAAAATAAATAGTTTAGAAGGTTTTAAACCACTAAACTCTATTTTTTTTATTTTTGAATATTTTACAAGAAATAAAGATTAAGAATTAATTTTTAGTTTTTTAGATTAAATTAAAATCAATCCTTATTTTAAAATATTTTCCAGAATTAAAACAAATAAAATTTAATTTTTATTGAATTTGTAACTTTCCGGGTTAATTACTCAAGTATTTTTTAAAATATGAAATTATAATATCAAAAAAATTAAATAAATATTTGGATAAAAAAAATAATGATTTAAAATCACTTTTTACTTTTTCGGTATTTAATATAGGTCAAGTATCCTATAACTAAAATAATAATTCCTATAACTACTATTTGTTCTAAATTGGCTATCTGATTGGCTAATTGTTTGTATGCTATTCCGAATTGCCATCCGATGAATCCCAGTGCGGAAGCTCGAACTAAACTTCCTAAAAAAGTTATAATGATATAATCTTTTAGATTGAATCGTATAAAACCGCAAAAGGTGCTTATAGCTACACTTGGAACAAGGGGTATGGCTCTCAAGGTGAAAAGAATTATGTCATCACTTTTACTTTCAGCAAACTTTTTCTGTGTTTTTTCCACATCTGCCCAGCTAAGGCCTAGATATTTGCCCCATTTCACGATAAATGGTTTTCCTAAATAATATCCTAGGCCATATAAGAAAAGTGAACCTATAGTTAATCCCAGGGAAGCCGGGATGGAGACATTCAAAAATAGCTTAATAAAACTTGAAATGTTCAGGGGATCCGTTCCCATTATAAGAAAACTACTTCCCATAACCACGATGGCAGAAGGAATGGGGGCTATTATTTCTTCAAGTAAACTCCCTAAAAACACTCCAAGAGCACCATAAGACACGAAAAAACTTTGCAAAGATAAAAAAAGTTCATTAATCATTAAATCACTTTAGGGATTAATCAATAATTAAAATTAAGTAATTACTATTGAAAATTAGTCATATATATGCTTATTTATAAGCTTGAAATTATTTTTCAATATTTATGTAAATTCCATGTTTGTCTAGATTTATTTCAGTTATATATCCTTTAATTACTTTTTTTTGGTTTAATATGTCGGTCATAATTATTTGATTTCCATCTACTTTTATTAATAGAACATCTTCCATTATTAAAGACCCATCTGTAGAGTATGCTGTTGATTCACACATATTATTACCTCATTTTATTTCTTAATGACATATTATTTCTTATTCATTTATTATTTGCCTATCATTAATTAAATTTTCTATTATTATTAGATTTTTTTGTATAAATACCTTTCGGGGTGAAAAATGAAGCAATAAGGATATATATGATAATATCTAAGTCTATGTACTATAATCAATGAAAGTAGGGGATATGGTTGAGAAAAATCGCACTAATAATAGCTTTAGCTTTATTGATGGTATCTATTGGTTCTGTTTCAGCAACAGACAATTTTACTAACAATAATGCATCAAATAATGATAATAATTCTGTTTTCAGTCAATCTGATAATTTGAATAATTCAAGTAATTCTAATCCTGCATCAGTAACAATATCTGGTGCAGTTTCAGATTGTATAACTGGCAAACCTTTTCCAGGAGTTAGTGTCAAAGTAAAAACACTATCTGGTGTGGAAGTGGCCCAGACGATCACAGGCCAAAATGGCCATTATAATGTTTCTTTTTTGAGTAATGGAACTAAATTTAATGTCATAGCTTCATATGCTGGGCACCTGTCTCCATCTCAACAGGTTTCTACCAACCTTAATGCAGGCACTGGAGAAAGAACTGCTGTAGCGAACTTCCGACTAGGACAGCCTTCAGTAGCAATAGGGTCACCTGGTGAAACATTTATTAATGAGGCCTTTACATTACAGGTCACTTTTGATAATCCTTCCAGCACAACTGGATTCGGACCTATTGTGGAACTTTCGCTTCCCACCCAGATAACTTTTAATAGTGCTTCTTACTTGGGATTACCAATAAAAACTTATGATCTGGGAATATTTTCTGCCTCGGGTCAGATTTATAATCCTCTTACTCAACAGATGGCTAATGGTACGCCCGGATATCACTTATTTGTTTTAGAATATCCTTTTGGAAGTTTTACTCCGGACCAACCTGCCGCTCCTGTAAATGTTAACTGCTTTATGGCGGCCAATTCTACAATTGGTGTTCCTCTAAATGTAAGTGCTATTCCAGTATTTCGTTATGGTGCTGATGCTGTAGCTAATCCTTCTACAGATCCACCAATATATGGGCCTAAAGTTAACAATACAGTTACTCCAACTGTAATAAGACTTACAAAAAGAGCGGATGCACATGAAGGTGAAACTGCAACTGGACCAAACTACCCTGTGACTTACATATTGGATTTGGATATTGCAACGGGTGCAGTAGTAAATAATGTTACTATATCTGACTTACTTTCTGGAAATCTACAATTCTTAAACATGGTTAATGCCGCAGGTGGATCTTATACTAATCCTAATAGTACTACTAGAGGGGGCACTATAAGTATTAACTTCGGAACTCTGGTGGGTATTGCAGGTACAGATAAAACAGTAACATATATGGTATATGCACCTGAGTTTAATAGTACCAATCAAACTGTGATTAATCCCCTTACTGGTGCAAGTACTTTAGGTCCCAATGATGCATGGGCTACGGGTAACTACAGCAATCAGACAGTCACTGCTAATGGAACTTCAACTAATTATATTATCACTTTAAGATCACTAGCCATACAAAAAGCGGTTACTGATCTTAATGGTATTAATGTAAAACCAACGGACATATTACAATATCTTATTAACTTCCAGGTGTCAGATTACTTTGAATTCAAGAATTTAGTGATTACTGATGTAATTGGTGATGGACAGAGCTTTTTATCCTCTTTTATTCCTTACTTAGTTATAACTGAAAATGGAACATCTAATAATATTACATTTAACCCTAGCAACTACATTGTTACTCATAACAATGCTACGGGTACCTGGACTATTGTATTTAATGTTTCTCAACAACTGATAGACTCTGGTTTGGATGGAATACTTACTGGAGGCCTTTATAACAATCGCTCTGATAACAGAGGAGCGACCACAGGATCTATAGTTTTCAGATCAGTAATTGACATATTTTATGAAGATCCGGTGAATTTCCCATCGGGAGATCCATTTTTAACCTCTAATGATGATACAAATAACTCTGTCACTGGGGCTGGAGTTTTAACCAATTCTAATAATACGGTAACAGATGGTAGTGGAACATCTATAAGAGTTGTAGCACCAATTATTGAGAAGAAACTCTATGCTATAAATGGAAATACCACAAATCTGACTAATTTAATAAAACCTGGCGACAAATTGACCTTCTCTTTAAGAGTTGTTGTACCCACCACTAACCTGGAAAATTTCTCTATTCGAGATTTCCTTCCGATACCACTCTTAAATGCCACTCAGGTGTTACTAAATGTTGTTCAGGGTGACACTCCTCCCGGAGTAGGCGAATGGTGTTTGGCCAGTGATGATACTTTAAGTAGCTTTTTAGGTAGGTTACCTGTATTAAATACCAGTGCTCTGGACAATACACTCACCTTTAATTATGGTCTGGTCAACAGTACTGACCAGAATTCCAGGGTGGCTCATATTCTGTTCACGGTTAATGCTACTAATAATCCAATGGCTAATGATCTTTATCTGACTAATCTAATGAATATAATGTATGATAACAGCCCAGGGGCCATGTTCTCGGATAATACTATTATTTCATTTATAACTCAGGAACCGGTTTTGAATATAACCAAGGGAATATTAAATACTACTGGGTCTGGGACTATTTCTCCATCTCCAAGTATTCTTCCAGTAAATGGAAATCTTACGGGGGCCAATGCTGGGGATAAAGTAACTTTTGTCATAACTATTGGTAATCAGGGAAGTTGGAATGCTTACAATACTATAATTAAAGACAACATTCTCTCTGGCTTCGTTAACTTTAATTTAATAAGTGTAATATTTGGAAATGGAACTGCTATTACCAATTTCACCGGTAATTTAACTAATGGTACTGGCTTAATCTTAAATAATATTATTCCAGCAAACGGCACGGTTTTAATTACCTACACTGTTGATGTAGCCTCCAATGTCTATCCGCGCCAGATAATTAATAATACGGCCCAAATTACCAACTACAGTTCAACCGAGGGCGGGCCTAATTATGTTCAAGATCAATCTTTATTCCAAGATCAGGCTAGGGTAACTATAGCAGATCCGACCATTTCTAAGAATTTAGTAAATAGTACAGACTCTGGAACATCTGGAAATAACATTACTATCGGGGAACAGGGAACATTCCGTATTGCAGTCACTCTTCCAGAAGGCCAGATTCAAAATCTAAGAATAAATGATTTATTACCTGCGGGACTTACTTATGGTGGAAATTACACTCTGGATCTTTCTGGATTCAATGGAACTTTAGGAATTCCTATTTTAATAAATTTAAATGGAAACGATTTAACCTTCCAATTCTTGGGCAACAGTACCATTTTTGCCGACAACAATAATGCCACAGATACTTTCTACATAAACATTCTCACTACAGTGCTCAATAATGTAACTTCTAATCCTATAACAAATGTAGCTCTTCCAAAAACAAATAATGCAAATATTAACTGGGACAATAATCCTGGATCTCCTATAACTACCAGTTACAATTTCAACGTAGTCCAGCCACAGCTGAATATTAGCAAGACTATCACACCCAACCCTGCAGTAGGCGGCCAACTAGTAACAGTTAGATTTAATGTTACTAATACTGGATTGTCCCCTGCTTACAATATCACTCTTTTGGATATATTAAATGGAACTGCATTTAACTGGGCCACGGTTGTGGCCAACAGCACACCAGCTGGATTTACTTACAACTACAATCCCGCAACAGGAACTGTGACTTACACTGGAGGAAATTTGATTCCTAACCAGAATGCAATTTTCACCTTCAATGTAACTTTGATGAATAATATAATATCTAATTCATCTTACAATAACTCAGTAATTGCAAATTATGATTCATTGAATATTACTACCATTCCTCATAATGAAAATAGGAATTATAATGTTACAAATAGTACTTTACTTAGAACGGTAACACCAGCAATTTCTAAATCAGTTAATAATACTTCTGAAAATGATTCACTTGGAAATAATGTTTTCATTGGAGAAGTGGTCACCTATAAAATCAATATTACCATACCCTCTGGGGTAACCAAGAACGTAACCATAAGGGATGTACTTAGCAATGGATTAGTTTATATCTCTGGTAGGTCTATCATAAGTAGAAGCAGCGCTTTCATTTCTGCTGATGGATTTACATTCACTTCTCTTAACCTTACTGACTTCCAAAGCATTAGTGAAACCACTATCAACCCTGCTTTAACCTTTTTCCTGGGTAACATAACTAATTCAAATCCTAGCGGTGCTAATGAAATAATTAGTTTACTATTTGATGTTGTAGTTCGAAATAACATATCTAACACGGGTAACCGATCCATTGTCAACACTGGTAACCTGACCTATGTAAATGCCACTAACCAGAATGTATCTACAACTTCTAATGCTCCGGCAATTATAGTACGTTTACCTAACCTAAATATCTCTAAAAATGCCAGTACTACTACTCCACAAGGGAATGAATCAATAACTTTCACTATAGTGGTTAGAAATAGTAATGGGGCCATGGCTACTATTTATGATGGTGTAATTACTGATATTCTTGATGGAAACTTTGTCAATGTCCGTAATATCGTGGTTACTAACAGTACCCAGATCAATTTCAACCAAACATTCAACTCGACCACTGGAAACCTTACAGTTACCTTTGATAAGCTTCCGGTAAATCAGAATTTAACTATTACCTTTGTAGCGGACTTAAAACAGAATATAACCTTTAATCAAACTACCACCAATCGGGTTAATACAACTGGAACCAGTTTACCCGGATCAAATGGTTCTGGAGCCCAAACCCCTGGTGCTCCGGGAACAGACACTGGTGAACGAACTGGTAATCCTACCATGCCTGCTGGAGCTGTAAATAATATTAATGCCACTGCACTGGTAAACATAACGGCCCGTTCACCAACCATCAATAAAACTTCTGGCGGTTCTAAGAATGTAAACCTCACTATTGGGGCTACTGCTCCTCAGACCATAATGGTTACTATTCCAACGGGAACAACCAACCGGCTGAGGATAACTGACATGGTTCCTGCTGGCCTTAATGTCACCGGCGGATTATTCGCTTACACTATTGGCCAGAATTTATCTGTACAAAACATTAATCCTACTGCAAGCTTCAATAGTTCCACAAATACTTGGGAATTTGATTTTGGACAGGTGAATGCCACTCAATTTAGTAATATCACAATTGACTACAATGTAACTGTTCTAAATGTAATAGGTAATCAAAATGGGGTTAATTTAACTAATAATGCTACGGTTTATTACCATAACATTACTGGAGAAGTAAATGGAGGATCTTCAACCACTACCACCCGGGTAATTGAACCTGATTTACAGATAACCAAGACAGCCAGTACCAATATTAGGCCGGGAGATATCTGTACATTCAATATAAATATTTCTCACAGGGCTTCCAGTACTTCAGATGCTTACGATCTGATTATTATAGACAATATTCCCGCAGGAATGACTTATCTGAATATAGTTTCGCTTCCTGGATCATGGATAGCAGATGTGACTCAACTCCCAGGAAGGGTGATATTCAATGGCTCGGCACTTTTAATGGGACAAAATGCCACTATTATCTTCACCTGCAGCGTTAACAATAACTCTGCGCTGGCTGGAACCAACATTACCAATCTGGCTAATTTGACTTACAGCTCCCTTAATGGAACTGATCCTAATGAAAGAGATTACAACACTACGGGAAGTTCTATAACTCACATACTAGGTGCTGATATATTTGTTACCAAAAGCGCACCGGCCACCATATATGCAGGTCAACAAATCAATTTCACCATTTCTGTGGGAAATAAAGGCCCGGATACAGCAGTTAATGTGGTACTAAATGACCTCCTAGATCCTGTTTGGTTTGCCAGAATGAATAATGTACAGTACTGGATTAACAGTACCTGGTACTCTTTAACTAATCCACTTACCTTAAATCTGGGAAATATTTCATCATTAACTAATTTAACTATCCTGGTCCGAGGAAACATTAATTCCTCTGCTCCAGTGGGAACTTTAAATAATTCGGTAAATGTAACCACCGACACAACGGATCCGGTCCCTGGAAACAATTCTGCTCAAACCAGCACCACAGTCCAACAACTGGCGGACATTTTTATTGATAAAAATGGCCCGGTTACGGTTATAGCGGGGAATAATATCAGTTATATTTTATTGGTTACCAATAATGGGCCTTCTGATGCACAAGATGTACATGTGGACGATAATGTCCCTATACAATTAATAAATGCAATTTATTCAATTAATGGAGGATTTACCTGGCTCAGCTGGCCGGTAGGAGGCATTGATCTCAACACCATAGTTTCTGGTGCTAGCAGAACCATATTAATAAATGCTACAGTACCATCATTCGTCTTAAATGGTACTCTGTTAAATAACGTGGCCAATGTCACAACCACAACTCCAGATCCAACTCCTGCCAATGATACAGTTAATACTACGGTAAACACTCTGGCTGATATTTATGTGACCAAATCTGCCCCGGCCAGTGCAGTTGCCGGTAGTGACATAATCACTTACACCATAAATGTGGGAAATAAAGGTCCTTCCGTGGCTCAAAATGTGGTCTTAACTGATTTAATTTCCAGCTTCATTATAAACCCACTTTATTCCATGGATAATGGTTTCACTTGGAATGCATGGAACGGAACACTTAATATGGGCAATTTGAATTCAGGATCTATATTAGAAATATTAATTAGGGGATTACTGTCTTCCAATGCTATGGGCACAATTAATAATACTGCCATAGTGAATACGACCACCACTGACCCGGTTATTGCTAATAATACGGTCAGTGCTTTGACTAATGTTTCTACTGTGGCTGATGTGTTTGTGACTAAGTCTGGGCCTGTTTTGGCGGTGGCTGGTCAGGATACGATTACTTATACTTTATTGGTGGGTAATGTTGGTCCTTCTGTGGCTCGGAATGTGAATGTTTATGATGCGGTTGGTTTTTTGAGTGGAGTTCAGTACTCTTTAAATGGTGGAATCTGGAATGCATGGAGTGGTTCACTATCTCTGGGTGATATGGCTCCTGGAAATACGTCCACCATTTTGATCAGGGGATTAGTACCTGCTTCTGCACTGGGAACTTTAAATAACACGGCCACAGCCAATTCCACCACAACTGATCCATATATGGCTAATAACACAGCATCAGCTGTTACTAATATTTCTGCTGTGGCTGATGTGTTTGTCACTAAATCAGCTCCAGTTTCTACGATTGCTGGACAATCCATTACTTATAACTTGAGTGTAGGAAATATAGGGCCTTCAGTTGCCCGTGATGTTAATCTATATGACTTGCTGGCTGCTGAAATTTTGAATGCACAATATTCCTTTAATAATGGATCAACCTGGTTTAACTGGACTGGATCTATTACCATGGGTAATTTAACTCCAGGTTCAATTGTTAATTTACTAATTAGAGGAAATGTTTCTGCGGCTGCTCTAGGAACTATAAACAATACAGCTACTGTAAACTCCACTACTTACGATCCATATTTGAGAAATAATACGGCATCAACCTCTACTAATATCAATACCTCCGCGGATATATTTGTGACTAAGTCTGGGCCTGTTTCTGCGGCTGCTGGTCAGGATATGATAAATTATGCTCTGGGAGTAGGAAACGCCGGTCCTTCAGTTGCTAGAAATGTAATTTTAACCGACATTATTCCTGCAATGATTTTAAATCCACAATTCTCTATTAATGGTGGATTAAATTGGAATGCATGGAATGGAACTCTTAACATGGGTGATATGAATCCTGGAGATATTTTGCAGATTCTCCTCAGAGGCAATTTATCTGAAAATGCCATGGGAACTATCAATAACACAGCCAGTGTTAATTCTACGACTACTGATCCTTATCTGATAAACAATACTGCCTCGGCTTTAACAAATGTCAATACTTCTGCAGATATTTATGTAACTAAATCCGGCCCAGTTTCTACGATTGCTGGTCAGAACATTTCTTACAACTTGAAAGTTGGTAATAACGGTCCTTCTGTAGCTCGAAATGTGATACTAACGGATTTAATTTCTAGTTCAATTATTAATCCATTATATTCCCTGGATAATGGCACCAGCTGGCTTAATTGGACTGGTTCATTAGCTCTGGGTAATTTAACTTCTGGTTCTTCTCTAGAAATTTTAATTGAAGGATTAATGGCCCCATCTGCTACGGGAATAGTGAATAATACTGCAGTGGTTAATTCATCTACCACAGATCCAAATCTGGCAAACAATACGGCATCAACTTCTACTTCCATAACTAGTGTGGCTGATGTTTATGTAATAAAAACAGGAAGCCCGATTAATGTAGTTGCTGGAAGAGATAATGTCACTTATACGCTTTGGATTGGTAATAATGGGCCTTCTGATGCATTATCCGTAATATTATCGGACCTGATATCTCCATTTGTCATGAATCCAGTTTACTCTATGGATAATGGTACCAGCTGGTCTACATGGACGGGGTCCCTTAACATGGGAACAATTGTTCCAGGAGATTCCATAAATATACTAATTACTGGAAATGTTTCTGCAAATGCTTTAGGCATCATTAATAATACGGCTGTGGTGAATACCACTACCTTCGATCCATATCTGGAAAATAACACTTCCTCTGCTCTAACCACAATCAACACCGAGGCTGAAATTTATGTCCATGATTCTGGCCCGGCACATGCTGTGGCTGGTAGGGACACAATTACATATGTGATTGATGCAGGAAACAATGGTCCTTCCGTGGCCCGCAATGTTACATTAACTAACTTGGTGGCATCAGTTATTCTAAATCCATTGTATTCTTTGGATAATGGTACCAGTTGGTTTACCTGGAACGGATCTTTGAATCTGGGAGATATGGATCCTGGAGATTTAATAAATATTTTAATCCGGGGTAATCTTTCTGCTGATGCTTTGGGTACGATTAATAATACGGCTGTGGTGAATACCACTACCTTTGATCCTTATCTGGTGAATAATACTGATTCGGTCCTAACCATTGTGGACACCGAGGCAGATATATTTGTAAATAAATCCGGAACCCTCACGGCAACCGCAGGAAGAGATAATGTTACTTATAACATTTCTGTGGGTAATATTGGTCCTTCTGTGGCCCGAGATGTAGTTTTAATGGATATTATTCCAGCAGCGATTTTGAATTCTTGGTATTCTTTGGATAATGGTACCAGTTGGTTTAGCTGGAATGGTTCAATGAATATTGGTGATTTAAATCCGGGATCTCTTTGGGAGGTCATTATTCAGTGTAATCTTTCTGCTGATGCTTTGGGTACGATTAATAATACGGCTGTGGTGAATAC
>CAYUFT010000023.1:0-6580 GCA_964444115.1 uncultured Methanobacteriaceae archaeon | reverse complement strand
CACTACCTTTGATCCATACTTGAATAATAACACGTCGTTTGCATTGACCACAGTCAATACCGAAGCAGATGTGTATGTAAATATCACCTCAGCTCTTCCAAATCCTGTAATCGCTGGCCATGAAAACCTTACCTATCACATAACTGTAGGTAATAATGGCCCTTCCGTGGCCAGAGACGTAACCATGTTCAATGTTATTCCAGGATGGGTTCTTAATCCGGTTTATTCCCTGGACAATGGAACTTCATGGCTTAACTGGACAGGAAGCATTAATTTAGGTAACTTCACACCAGGACAATCAGTGGAAGTACTCATCATGGGTCTGGTTTCGTCTGCAGCAAATAGTACCATATCTGATACTGCCACAGTTAATTCCACTACTTATGATCCAATACTTGAAAATAACACCAGCACGGCCGATGTTAGAATCAAAACGGCGGACATCAGTATAATAAAGGCGGTAAATGTTTCCAATCCAAAATACTGGAGCAATGTAGTTTTCACCATCAGAACAACCAATAATGGTCCAGATGGAGCTACTGGTGTTCAGATTAAGGATATCTTACCTGCAGGTCTGAAATTTGTTTCATACACTGCTACTCAGGGAACATACAATTATAATACTGGTATCTGGAATATTGGTTCAATTAATAATGGATCCTACGTGTGGCTTAACATAGTTGCCCAGGTGGTTAAATCCAATACAGTTATTGTAAACACGGCCACCAAGTACTCTGAAAACGAATATGACCCATATCCTGAAAACAATTCGGGCAATGCAACTATAAATGTGGCATCTGCGGCTGATCTGGTAATTAAGAAGAAAGTTAATACCAAATCAACTTATCTGGCTAAAAAAGTCTATTTCACTATTACTGTGAAAAATTACGGCCCGGATACTGCTTCAGGTGTTTATGTTAAAGATGTTTTACCAAAAGGACTTAAATTCGCTTCCTACAGTACAAAATATGGTAAATACAATGCAAAAACAGGTATCTGGACTATTGGAAACTTAGCTAAAAATAAAGTGGCTAAAATAACTATAGTTTCTTATGCTGTAAGATCTGGTAAAATTGTAAATAGGGCTTCCGTATCATCTAAAACTTATGATCCGGTTGTAAGAAAAGGTGATTCCAAAGTTTCCAGTGCAACAGTGATAATTAAAAAGCTAAAACATTATTATAAGCGACATTATCACCATAGCAATTCTAATACTGTTCCTATGCTTCACACTATGTGATAATGGATTAGAATGCTAAAAACAATTGTAAATAAAAGGCAAACTTTAAAACGATTAAATAATTAAATCGTTTTATTTTCCATATTTTCCATATTTTTTTATTTTAAAATTTTAAATTTTTTTCTTTTAATTAACTAGAAATTCTACTTAAAAACTTAATAATGCATTTATTATATTAACACCCAAATCTTAAAATCAAATACTAAATGGGTTGCTAAATTTATAATAATTAATCAAATTAAGGACTTTAAAATTAATTTAAAAAAATAAAGATTATATTCGAATTAGGCATATCTAATCTATCTATCTATCTTGAAATTTTTTCTTAAGAATAAACGTGTTGTCCTTGATTTTCAAATATTTCCTGATGATACATCACAGCATTACCACGACATATAGTTATTAAAGGAGCCCCCTTATATCCCATGCCTTCAAAAGGAGTGTAATGGGCTTTACTATAAAATTCATCGGAATTTATTATTCCTTCTTTTTTAAGATCCACAATTACCAGATCTGCATCCATTCCTTCTTTAATAAATCCTTTATTCCTCAAATTGAAAATTTTAGCAGGATTTTCACATAAAAGTCGTTTTATAGAATCTAAACTAATTTTTCCTTTGTTGTATTGAGTTAAAAGCAATTTAAGAACAATTTCCAGGTTAGGAATTCCTGGCGATGCTTCCCACACATTTTTTTCCTTTTCTTCCAGTGAATGGGGAGCATGGTCAGTACCAATAAGATCTATCTGGTCTAATTCATCCCACGTGATTTTTTCAGCATCTTTTCGAAGAGGCGGATTGGTTTTCGTCATATTACCAAATTTTTCATAAACAGAAGAATCTAAAAATAAGTGTTGAGGTGTAATTTCTGATGAAATATGATTTAATAATGATTTTGAACTATTTATAAGTTCTAAAGATTTTTTGGTACTAACATGGCAGAAGTGAGTTCTGGTATCAAAGTGATGCGTTAATGCTATTGCTTGGCCAACCGCAACTTCCTCAGCTACAGGGGGACGGGCCAGGGCGTAATCGGAGGGCTTATTTTGCCCATTTGATTTTAATTTTTCTGTGCAATGATTTACAATGTCTCTATTTTCGGCATGTAGTGTTATCAATGGCCTTAATTGATTTTCATTATTTTTTCCATCATTTCTATTTCTACCATTGCTATCATTTTCACTGTTATTTTCTGAATTAGAGATTTTTGAGATAGTTTTAAAGGCAGCATATAGAAAATCACCATTTACCATATCCATAAATATTTTAAAGGAAGCAGGATTCAATTTTGCAATTTTTTCTATCTCTTGTAAATTTTTTACTCCAGCATGCAGCCCAAAATCAATAATGCTCTTTCTTGATGCGATTTTAAGCTTTTCTTGGAAATCTTTTGCAGTATTGGTAGGTGGAATTGTATTGGGCATATCCATAACTGTAGTAAATCCTCCATTAGCTGCCGCTTTACTTCCACTTTTAAAATCTTCCTTATATGTTAATCCTGGATCTCTAAAATGAACGTGAACGTCAATTAAACCCGGTAGAACAAGGTTTCCTTCAGCATCAATCATTTTTTCAGCTTGCAAAGGAATTTTTGTTATACTTTTTATCTGCCCCTGGTCTATATTGATGGAACAGGATCCTGTTTCTGGTGAAATCTTACAGTTTTTAATACATAGGTCTATCATGCTTGACACCCATATTCCTATTTTATCCGAGCTATTAGTTTTATTGCAAGTACGACAAATAATATTGTACTTGTTCTATCCTCTTCTTCAAATTATTAATGGACAAATTGAAATAATGCAAGGAAATTCATAACTATATTTTACTAATATTAATCTTTTTTAGAGTTCATGAATTAAGAATCATATTATTTATTATTTTTATACTTCTATCATAGTTATGTACTATTATTCTATTTTAAAACAGAACAATTTATTATTTATTTAAATTAAAATAAAATTGAGATATCATGATTGAAAGAGAAGAACTGGCCAAAAAAATAATGGAAAGAGATAGGAAGATTATTTTTAGTGATGCATCTAATCAAAAGCCAATCTTTGAAGAACCTGAAAAAGGATATTCTTCAGGAAAAGATATGAAAAATGGTCCTAAAATAATTGCAGACTTTACAGAATACTCTCCGCTACATAAAGGCCATCTGCATTGTATGAGGCAAGCCAAAAATGCATTTCCAGATGCTCTTTTTGTTGCAATTGTTCCCGGCCCTACCGAACGCAGTGGTCGCGGCCTCCCATATATTATGACTCGCCAGGCCCGTGCTCGCACCGCAATAGCTGTAGGTGCTGACGTGGTGGTAGAAGGTCCACCAATGGGAATAATGGGCTCTGGTCAGTACTCATTGTGTCTGGCCAAGATGTTCCAGGCCATGGATGCCGATATTATTCCTCGGGGATTTAAACCCGCCCAAGATTTTGATTTAATAATGAAAAGAATCACTATGGGTCATGGTGTAGCTCCTAAACCATATAAAATGGTGGATATGGAGACACGGGAGATATTATTGGAAGGAAAACTACAGGAAGATAATTATGTCATTGCTTCACTTTCCAAATCACTTAAAAAAGTTGGCTTTGAATTCAAGGATAAATTCTTTTTTGTTAAAAGAATAGAAGGCGTTAGTGGTACTCTTATTAGAAAATCTGTTCTGGATAATGATCTGAACATGGTGAAAGACATGCTTCCTCCAGAAACCATTGAAGTTTTAAGGGAAGAGATAGAGAGTAATTATGCACCACTTCATAATGTGCGAAGTGAAGAATTAATATTGGAAACAGTTAATGAATCTTCCAGAGATGAATTATTAAATCTCTCTTTATTAAATGAAACTACAGTTAATGATATTATTGATAAAAGACCTTATAATTACTTAGAAGAGGTTGTTAAGTCTATTTCTCAAGGTTTCAGTACTCATCATAAAAGTAGGGTTTTATCTTCTCTGGAGGCAAAAGTAGATAAGGAAACAATTTCTAAATATATAGAAAATTACCCTTCTCTTATTCGTGTATTAGATTATAAAGATAAACACGTTTTACAAGAGTTTAAAAATAGAATACCTCACAGGAGGCTAAAAATATGGCAGTGAAAGAAGGAGACTTTATAAAATTAGAATTTACAGGACGAACCAAAGAGACCGGTGATGTCTTTGACACTACTATTGAAGAAGTAGCTGAAGAAGCTGGAATTAAAGTTGATAAAAAGGCGTACGGACCTATACCTGTTATTGTGGGTGGAGGACACTTACTAAAAGGCCTAGATGAATCTGTAGCGGGAATGGAAGAAGGAGAAAAGAAAACAGTAGAACTTACTCCTGAACAAGCCTTTGGTGAGCGAGATGCTAAATTAATCCAACTCATCCCTATGAAGGAATTCAAAAAACAAGGTGTTAATCCTTATGTGGGTATGACTCTCACTGTGGAAAACCATAATGGTCGAGTAATTAACATTTCTGGTGGCCGAGTTAGAGTGGATTTCAACCATGAATTGGCTGGTAAAACTTTAGAATATGATGTGGAAGTTATAGACATAACTACTGATGATTTAGAAAAAGTCAAAAGTATGATCAAACTCCACTACCCTAACCCAAACCTGGATGTTTCTAAGACAGAAATCACATTTGAAGATGGAAAAGTCATTATTTCCATGGACGAAGTGGCTAAATTTGATAATCAGCCTTACATGGACATTACCTTTGCCCGATTCAGGATTTCCCGAGATATCTGGGAAAACATTGAAGGTGTAGAAAAAGTAGAGTTCACTGACGTATTTGAAAAGAAAGCCGAAGAGGAAGCTGCTGAAGAAGCTGCTGCTGAAGAAGTGGCCGAAGAAGTCATTCCTGAAGTATTAGATGCTTCTGAAACCAAAGAAGAGAAAGAAGAATAATTTCTCTATTTTTATTTTTTATTTTAATAATTTAATTTATAATAAATTTATAATTAATTTTTCAATCAATTAAAATTAAACTATATTCTACGCTATTTTTAGCTATTTAAAATAAGTTTAACCAGAAATTGTCCAGTTATTACTATTAAACAAGCAATACTCATTCCTAAAAGAAAACCAGTAATTAATCTCAACTTATTATTACTTTTTTTCCACCCTACAAATTGTGTAATTCCATCTACTAATGCAGGAATGCCTAAAATAAATATAACTATTGCCGATGGGCCTATCATTTCCCAGTGAAAAATGGGTAAAGTGAAAACTCCTAATAAAGTCCCAGTGCATCGTGCACACAATGGCAGTGGCTTATTTTTAAAATAAATAGTTCTATCTGGAAGATTATGACATAATGGGATGGAATATATTTTTAAAGGCCCGGAATCTCTTCCAAAATCTCTTTGATCTTTTTCAGACATTTTAACACTTCAAAAAATTAAAGATTTATTTTTTTAAAAATCCTTAAAAAATTATCATAAAAATATAAATATTTAAAATAAAATTCATGGTTAATTAAAATCCTAAAGAGTTAATAACTCCTCGAGGATTGTTCAAAATCTGATTAATTAGACTATTAACATCACCATATTGTGGTGCAAGATAGATTACATAACCTGCATATAAAATAACTCCTAAAATTATTAGAGTTACTAAAAAGGCCACACAGAACAATAAGAAGGTATTGCTTTTTTGATGTTTTTCTTCTTTTCTTGGCTGGGGCATTCCTCTGGTGTATTTTCGTTCATATGGTTCGTTTTCAGTTTCGGGTTCAGAATATGGGTCTTGTTCCATATATGTTTCTTTAATTGTTTGTTCTGATTTTTCGTCTTGTTTCTGTTTTCTTTCAACCAGTTCATCTGCACATTCCTGACAGTAGTTTTTGCCGGCTAATTTTAGACGACATTCTCCACAAATAACCTTGCCACAACTTACACAGGCGGCCACACCTTCTCTATCTGGATGATTTTCACAGTTCATTTTTTCACCTGACGAATAAAATCTTAATTTTATTTTAGGAATTCAATGTAACTTTTTATTGATTATAATTATTTTTTAAAGACACTATTAGCCAAAACCATTTTAATATTTATCCTTTAATTTATCATAAATAATGAAATTTAAGATATTAAATGTGGCAAATATGAAAAAATATGGAATTTAAGGCCAGGTAACTAGCTTAGGGACCTTAACCATTTCCACTTTTTCTCTAACTAGTTCTGGCCATTGTGTGGTGTCAAATCCTTTCTGAGCCAGGAATCCAAAAACCCATCGGGATAGGCCGATACCAGTACATCCAGTCTATATTCTTTGATTTCGAGCTTCTTTAATAGAAAATCCTTCTATAAATTGTGTACCAGGGACATTAGCAGAAACCACAGCC
>CAYUFT010000022.1:0-24671 GCA_964444115.1 uncultured Methanobacteriaceae archaeon | reverse complement strand
ATGGTTCAACATTTTCTGGTCTAGACGGATTATTAATTTCACCATAATAATTTTTATTCTCTTACAATTTGTTTGGTTTAGACTGCATTTAAATATGGTGACTGAATGTATGATCTATCATTACAATTGAACGATTTTGTATGATGTCATTATAATAAAATTTAATAAAAATTAGTCCTTAAAGGAATATAATATAAATTAAATACTTAATAAATAACCTAGGAAGATTAAAATAAGGTTATTATAAAAATAAAATGTTTTAATTCAAAATTCAATTTAAAATATTATTAGGGGAGGAATAAAATTGAGAACTGAAGAATTTATTGTGTCCAGTGCTAATCACGTGCCTGGATTTGAAATTTTAGAAACTAAAGGATTTGTATACGGCCTCACTGTAAGAAGTAGGGGATTAGGGGGCCAGGTTGGAGCGGGAATTAGGTCCATGTTTGGTGGAGAAATAAAAGAATATGTTAAAATGATGGAAGAGTCTAGAAACGAAGCTCTGGATAGAATGATTGCACATGCAGAAGAATTAGGTGCAAATGCAGTAATAAGTGTTCGCTTTGACTCTGATGAGATTTCTAATGTAATGCAGGAAATTTTAGCTTATGGTACGGCAGTCATTGCTGAGAAGAAGTGAAAAAATCATTTTTGGGACTATATCATTTAAAACTTATTTTAATTTATTATTTTTAATAAATCTTAAATAATCATCTTAAATAAAATTATTAATCTATTTTTAAAGTATCTTTTATTAATCAACTTTAATGGGAAAATCATGTTCAAAGATTATATCAAAATAAAAGACAAAAAAGTACCTCAAACTTCTCTGGGAACAGCCCCTTTCATTGGATTGCCTTATTTTGGCCACAGATCTCGATTATATCAACTGGATTTTCATAATAGTCCTGAGAACATTCTAAAAATCATGAAAAAATCTCATGAAATTGGTGTTCAAGCCATTCAGTTAATTCCAGAAGAACCGGTGATCAAGGCTTTGAAATTGGCCCAAGATGAAGGAATAAAATTTGATATATGGGGTACCGTTAGAAAAGATAATTTAGAAGAAGATATTCAACTTTTATCAAACTTGGAAGCCAGTATGATGCTTTTAGATGAATGGGTAACTGATAAATCAGATATGGATTTCATTGAAGAATCATTGAATAAGATAAATGATGAAAATGCAATATCTGGCCTTATAACTGCTTTACCTAAGGAAACAACACCAAAACTCATTAATTCTGATATTAAGGATTTATTTAACATTTATATGGTTCCAGTTAACAAATTGGGCTATATGATGGATTATCCAGTTTTCATGCATGAAGAACGGGCCGAACTAACAGAATTACTAAGAAAATTGAATAAAGTAGTCATAGCCAATAAGATCTTAGCAGTTGGAATTTTAAATCCTGAAGAGGCCATGGACTTCCTTAAAACTCTGGAATATGTGGATATGGTTACTCTGGGTGTTGCATCAGAAAAAGAAGCTGAAGAAACATTTAATTTACTTTTTAACAAATAATCTGGATAATAAACGTAAATTTATAATAAAGAACTATTAGAATATATATTCAATTTTTAAGGGGTCTATAAATGATAAAATATCGCTCAGAAAAAGATATAGACCATGACGCAATTTTTGAAACTAACCAACTAGCATTCCCAGAAGATAATGAGGCTCGTCTGGTTGACATGCTCAGAGATTCTGAAAGCTATGTAAATGGACTTTCTATAGTGGCTGAGAAAGATGGGGAAGTTGTGGGACATATATTATTCACCAAATTAACTATAGAGTCCCCAAAGGGCGATTTTGTTGCTCTTTCCCTAGCACCTCTTGCAGTTAAGCCGAATTTTCAGCGACAAGGAATCGGGTCTGGTTTAATTAAGGAAGGAATCAAAGAATGTAAATCATTAGGATATAAAGCAATCGTGGTTGTTGGTCATCCGGAGTATTATCCTCGATTCGGGTTTTCTTCTGCTCGAGAAAAAGGTTTAGAAACACCATTTCCAGTTCCTGATGAGGCTTTCATGGTCTATGAAATTGTTCCAGGATATTTAGATAATATTCAAGGGATGGTTAAGCTCGCTCCGGAATTTGATGAATTTATCTAATATTTAAATACGATTTAAACTGTTATTAGTCGATATCATCTAAAATAAGATTAAACTTAGTTTAAAATGTAAATAAAAATTAAAAAGATATATTTAATAAGAAAATTTAAAATAATAAATCTGGAGATTTAATTACATTCTTTTCTTTCTTTAATCATCTTTAAAAATTCGGCAGGAGTTTCTATTTCTCCCATTTCCCAGCCATGAACCACAGGTATACCATCCAAGGATTCCTTAATTTTCTCATTATCTAAAATGAAAACAGAACTGGATCCGGTAATGAGTGAAAGATCTTTTAAAGTTATGGCCATCTTTTTTAGTGTTCTTTGTTTTCGATTTTTTTCTAAATTGGTTATGAGTGGGGTTTCAACATTTTTTGAAATCTGGGTATTGTTTTCCAGTTTTGCCAAAGCATCAAAAGGAGTTTTTTGGGTGGGAATAATACCAAAACCTAATTCAACCAGCTTTTGAGGTTGAAATTTATTCATATTAATTTTATTATCATTTAATGGAGATTCAGTTGATTTGCCAATATTTAATTCTTTTAATGAATCAGGGACCTTGAATAAATCAATAGAAAGGGTAATTTTAAGATTTAAAATGTCTTCCAGCATCATGGCGGTTTCAGGACAGGCCCTTACAATTCCATGTTCGTATTTATAAATGGTTTCCCTTGATACATGGGCCAAATCAGCTAAATCTTTTAGAGAAAGATTATAATCTTCACGAACCTCTTTTAAAACTTCTCCATTTATTTGGACATAATATCCACCACGATCAGCCAGAATTTCAGGATATTCTCCCTCAATAATCATGTTTTTAAGGGTTTCCAGACCAATAACTGGTATACCATGTCTTTCATACACCACATCTTCTTCCAAGTGCTCACTTTTTGATTTAAGGCCTACAATCAAGGGGGAAGCCATGAAACTGTGAGATATCTTTCTTATTTCCTGGGCCTGGATGCCGTTTATTCCATCTATATTAACTAAAACTTTTAATAGTAAGAGCAATAACTTTCTTCGAGCAACCATGTCAAAGCAACTTCTCTCATAAATATGGGAAGTTTCAAATCCATTATTGGCTAGAAGTTCGTTAATTTCTTGAAGGACGTGGCCCCGTTTTACATTAGTCATAAAAGCACCGGTGAAATCGATGAATGAATTATATGTTGGTATAGATGATACAGATTCCCCAGAAGGAATGTGCACTACTTATATAACTTTTGTAATTATCAATGGACTTAAAGATTTTGGTTTTGAGATTGCAGGTTATCCTAGATTAATTAGACTTAATCCATTTGCCAGATTCAAAACCAGAGGCAATGGTGCAGTTTCATTTAAATTAATTGTGGATTCTCAGTCAAAAAAAGATGAGGCCAAAAAGATAATTTTAGATGCCGTTAAAAACCTATCTGAAATGGATAATGAAAATACAAATCCTGGTGTGGTATTTTACGAAGGAAGAAGTATTAATGGGCAAATGGTAATGGATAATAGACTTCCAGTATTTGCTACTCGAGCAATAAAAGAAATTTTAACTATTAAAGAAGCTGAAAAACTTGCTAAAGATGTTAATGCTGAAATTCATCAATTTAAAAAAGGTAGGGGAATTATTGGGGCTCTAGCAGCCATAGGTTGTTATTTGAGGGATAGTACCTTTGAATTACTGGCATACCGGCTACCTGAAAATTATGGTAGTCTGAGGAAGATCAATTCTGAATCTGTGGTCATAATGAATGAAAAAACATATCCTCAAACCTTTGATAACCTTGATGAAGGATACATGGCCATTGAACCACACACTCCCTGCCCTATTTTATATGGAATTAGGGGAGAAAGCCCTGAAGCAGTTCTGGAGGCCCATAACTTAGTTGAATCATTGGAACCTATTGAAGGATATTTTATTTTCGAAACCAATCAACACACAGATATGCATCTTCAAAAAATCAGTAAAATCTCTGATATGAAACAATTTGGCTGTTATATTATAAATGGTATGGTAAAAGATAACCCTCGCGTCATTGAAGGAGGTCATATCTTTTTTACATTGACCGATTCCTCGGGAGAAATAGAATGTGCTGCCTATGAACCTACTAAAGGATTTAGAAATATTGTTAAAAAACTAATTCCTGGTGATAAAGTAGAAATATATGGTGGCATTGGTGCTCAAGAGACTTTGAACATAGAAAAAATTAGAATAATGGACCTAGCTCCACTTTTTAAAGAAGAAAATCCATTATGTGATTGTGGTAAACGAATGAAATCCGCCGGTGCAGATAAAGGATTTAAGTGCCCTAAATGTGGTACTAAATTGAGAGATGGCCAAAAACTGCGAATTGAAATTCTAAGAGATATTAATGAAGGTTTTTATGAAGTTCCACCATCTGCCCGACGTCATTTATCTAAACAATTGATTAGAATGGCTAAAAAATCACATGATTGTATTTATTAAATACTTTTTTTAAATATCTCTTTTATTTTCTTCTATTTTCTATTTATCATGTCTTTATTTCTTTTTTAATTATGTTTTAAATTTTTACAATTTTAATTTAAAAAATAATGCAATCGAAATATCATGGCTATCATGAGTAAATTAATTATTATAGCAAAAATTATATTCCTATAGCCAGTTATTTAAATTAATGATTATTAAAGAACTAGCAAATTTCATTGTTTCTTTAAAATATGAAGATATACCTGATTCAGCAATAGAAAAGGCTAAGTTATGTTTTCTAGATTTTTTAGGCGTTTCACTAAGAGGTTCTAAAGAGAAAAGTAGTTTAATCGCCTTTGAGGTTTTTAATTCTCATTGCACGGATAATTTCGAATTTAAATCTACAATAATTGGCCATGGAAGAGGAAATGTTCTGACTGCAGGTTTTTTAAATGGAATTTCAGCTCATTGCCTGGATTTGGATGATGGTCATCGTCTGGCCCAGCTCCACCCAGGTTGTGTAGTGTTTCCCCCCTCCCTAGCACTAGCAGAAGAAAATGATAAATCTGGAAAAGAATTTTTAGAAAGCATAGTTGCGGGATATGAAGTAGATATAGTGCTGGGGAAAGCAATAAATCCTTCACACCGTAATCAGGGCTTTCACAGTACTGGAACCATTGGCACATTCGCTGCTGCCGCTGCATCATCTAAAATCCTGAATTTAGATGTGAAAGAAACTATAAATGCATTAGGTCTAGCTGGAACTCAGGCAGCGGGTCTTTTAGAATCAGATCACACGGGTACTATGGGTAAACACCTTCATGCAGGTAAGGCAGTTCAATCTGGAATGATGTCTGCATTTCTCTCACAAAGTGGATTTACTGGAGCTGAAAGTATATTGGAAGGTAAAGAAGGATTTTTTAAGGCTCTTGGTGGAGAAAAAGTTTTTGAGAATTCTGACAAAATAGTAAATCAGATTAATTCTGAACTAGGCCAATTTCACATTCAAAATGTTTACTTAAAAAAATATCCCGTTTGTAGGCATCTACATTCTACCATTGATTCAGCAGTAGACATTTTGAAAGAAATAAATATTTCTACTATTGAAAATCAAAAAATCAAAAAAATAATAGTTCAAACCTACAAAACTGCAGCTGAACACGACAATTACGGTCCTAGGAGTTTAGAATCTATTCGTCAGAGCTTACCTATTAGTCTGGCCATTGTGTTGAATAGGGGCGAATTAACCCTAGAAAATATTGAAGATTTTGAAAATAATCATGAATTTAAGGAAGAAATCTTAAAAATTGCAAATAATGTTACTATCCAGTTTAATAATGAATTAAATAACCTTCAACCTCAAAAAAGACCTTCTAGGGTCATAATTGAATTTGAAAAAGATTTAAAAATGGTCAATGATTCTAATAAGAACTTAAAACTTCTAGAAAAGACCACCTTTTTGCCTAAAGGAGAACCTGAAAATCCTTTCACCAAACAAGAGATTTTTGAGAAATTTTATTCTATAAATTCTGATTTTAATTCGATGAATCCAAATTCAATTGATGCAATATCTTTACTTAAAGTAAGAGATTTTATATTAGATTTTTTTAAATAAATCCTTAGGGCTGATTATTTATCAACTGTTAAAACTAGAACAGTGGATTATTAAATTCTTAAAAATCATTTAATCCCCATTATTCTCTCTAAAATAAATTTTATTTGTAATTTGATATTTAATAGAACTATTCAAGGGATTATTACAACCAAATATTTTATATAATATATAATTAAAAACCCAATTTTCTAATAAACTTTCTGAATGTATAAATTAAAAATCATATAATTAATTAAAACTGAAATTAATCTCATAATTAATTGATATAATGGATGGAGGTGGGACATTGAAGGGTACAATGACTTTTTTAGGAAAATTAGGTATAAATGGGGATATTAAAAGTGATTATATATCTCAAAAAATATTCAAAGATGGTGCTCAATATAGATTTGAAGTCCCAGGGATTCAAAAACCGGGTGCCATGAGATCACTAATTGATGCCATGGATGAGTTTGAAGTTTTAGTACATCGGATTACTCAGACTAAAGGAATAATGCTTTTAACAGACTCTGAAATCGAAGAAATGACAGATCTTGCAAGAGAAGCCAAAATGGAACTCTTTTTAAGTGTAGGGCCCAGAGCATCATATGATACCAGCGCATCTGCTCAAACTAAAGAAGGGGCCAGAATCGGATATAGATTAAGAGGATATAATAATCTTTTATATGCTATTGAAGATGTAAAAAGGGCAATTTCTCTGGGAGTTAGGGGAATTGTAGTTTATGATGAGGGCCTTTTATGGACCCTAAATCAAATGAGAAATGAAGGTGAGATTCCACTAGATGTTCACTTTAAGATATCTGCCCATACTGGTCATGGAAATCCAGCTTCGGCCAAACTTTTAGAAGAAATAGGAGCAGATTCATTTAATCCGGTCAGGGATCTTCAAATTAACATGCTAGCATCACTTAGGGATGCCATAGACATTTCTATTGATGTTCACACCGAAAATCCTAAGTCTTCTGGAGGATTTATAAGACATTATGAATCTCCGGATATTATTCGAGCTGTTGCACCAGTTTATCTCAAAACTGGGGGCGCGGTGGCAGGGCATCATGGTTGGGACACTACAGAGGCACAGGCCCGCGAAAGGATCAGGCAAGTGTCTTTAGTACAATCCATGATTTTAAGATATTATCCTGAAGCTAAAATGTCTGGCAAAGGCCCATCTGATCTGGCGATACCTGTTTTGAGGTAATATTTTAAATTCTATATTCAATGTAATTTTAAGGAACGATTATATGGATTTGATTAATAAAGTGAAGGAAGCTGTCATTGAAGCCAGCACAACTTATCGCCAGGATCAGATAGATGCTTATGAAAGATTGCTTTCACAAGAGACTAATGAAAATTCGGCTTGGGTTTTAAATATCCTCATGGAAAATTCAAAAATTGCTGAAGCTTCAAAGAATCCTTTGTGTGATGATACTGGGATTCCTCATGTTTTAATTGAAGTGGGAGATGATTCAGAACTCCCAGTTGCTTTTTTAAAGGATATTAAATCAGGTATTGAACTTGGATTACAAAAGCTCCCAGCAAGGCCTATGGCTGTTAAAGGGAATGATATTCAGCGAATTGAACAGAATCAAGGCCTTTTTGAAGATCCAGGAAAACTAACTACTCCGGCATTCTTAATGGATTCTATTCCTGGAGAGCAAACTAAAATTCATATTTTGATGTTAGGTGGTGGGCCAGAAATAAGGGCCAGTACTTATAGAGTTTTCCATAAGCGAGATAATAGAAAAGTATTTGAGGAAGTTGTAACATGGTTCAAATCAGAGGTTCCAATGTTAGGTTGCACTCCATGCATACCTGCAGTGGGTATTGGTAGGACTCATTTTGAAGCAAGTTCTTTAATGATTAAAGCAATGGCTTATGGGAACTTAAATAAACAGTCTGAGATTGAAAATTACATTACAGATTCTATTAATGATACTCATGTCGGTCCACTGGGGCTTGGGGGAAGTTCAACGGCTTTAGGGTCTTTTGTGAAAATTGGGCCGCAAAGGGCCAGTGGCGTGAGAATTGTTTCCATGAGGCCTTGTTGTTGTGTAGAGCCTAGAAAGGCTTTGATAGAATTTAAGCTCTAAAATTAATTAAGTCCTAATATAATTACATATTGAATCATAATTTCATATTAAAATAATATATAAGTGGGAGTACAACGGCAGTTGAGTATAATTATAATTTAATAACGTTATCTGTTTTATATTATAATACGATAATATATCAGATTAATTCAAGTTATTAGACTTATTAAGATTTTTTATACTATTATAAACCTACTATGAACTCTTTAATTAAGTTCATACTATAAGATGGTCTTTGGATTTTATTTGGTGATACATTCGTTTTATCATTAATTATCCATTAAAACCAGTGAATAAATGCGGATTATATTGATATTCGCCACAGGACGTGTGGTATCATGGCAATAGGAAGAGAATCATTAGAGAACGTTTTCAAGGTTAGCAACCCTAAATGGAGAACTTCCATAACAAAGGTGGAACCTAATCGCATAATAACGAGAGGATATTCCCAAGAAGATTTAATTGGTAATGTGTCTTTTTCAGAGATGGTTTATCTACTGATAAAAGGTGAAATGCCATCTAAAAAAGAATCTAAAATGCTTGGTTCAGTACTAGTTTCATTCTGTGATCATGGGGTGACCCCTCCCAGTACCCAAGCAGCAAGGATGATTGCTTCAGCAGGATCTCCAGTTCACGCGTGTATTGCGGGAGGCCTTTTAGCTTTTGGTAAAAATCATGCGGGGGCTATTGAAAAATCCATGAAAGCATTTCAGGATGCTATCCAGCGATCAAATCATGAAGAAGATATTTTCATCACAGCTAAACGATTTGCAGATGATTATCTAAAAAAAGGTATTAAAATTCCAGGCTTCGGCCACCGATACCACAGCGAAGATCCCCGAGCGGCTCGACTAATTGAAATGGCTAAAGAACAAAATTGTGATGGTCCACATACTCGATTGGCTATGGCTGTCCAGGAAATACTTTTAGAAATGAAAGATATAAAAATGAATATTGATGGGGCCAATGCGGGCATATTATCGGATATGGGTTTTGATTGGAGAACTGGAACTGGAATATTCATGATTGGTAGACTTCCAGGTTTAATATCTCATGTTTATGAAGAAAAGGTAAGAGAGCCTGACTTTAGAAAATTTTTTGATGCAGATGAAATATATTATGATGGGATTGAAGATAGAAATGCTACTAATATCCATGATTAAAATAATATAGAAAATGCTGGAGATTAGGTTTTTAACTTATTTCACTCAAATTTAATTATTTAATTATATGCTGGTTATAACGATTATAAATTTAAATTAGATTATATTCTAAAGATTATATTCTAAAATTTACGACATTATGTGTTGGAATAATGTCTACTAAAATATTATTAATTTATTTAGATATTTAAAATCATTATTTTATAAAAAATTTAAAAAATGATAAGAAGTGAGAAAAAGACAAGCGTTTAATAGTATTTTTAGATTTTATACGATTTTATTCACGAAAATTAAATAGTAAAAGATAAATATATCTGCAAATATATTTTGCTATACCATGGTGGTTCAAATGATAACAATATCGGAAGCTATTACTACGATAAAGAAAGCTGAAAATGATGCTAATAAACTAATAGAAGATTCAAAATTAAAATCATCTGAAATGATCGATGAAGCCAAGGCTAAATCCGCAAAAATGATGAATACAGCCAAAACTGAGGCTCAAGAGCAATCTGAGACTACTATTTCTGAAGCAGAATCTAATGCTAAAACTGAAGCTGTACATATATCTAATCGCGCCCAAACAGATGTGCAAAAAATTAAAACACAATCTGAGGGTAAGGTTGCCGATGCGGCCAATATTATTATAAAAAGTGTTTTGTAGTTGTGAGTACCATGTTCTTGCCAGCAAGGATGCGTAAATTAAAAATAATAACACTGGATCAGTACGCTGATTCCACCGTGCGCTCGCTGCACGAGGAAGGCATCGTACAGATTCATGATATATCTGAACGTATTCAGCAAGATGCAGAATGGGCTCAAATTCTAAAACCTTCTAAAGTAACTCCACAAACTGGAAAAATCGCTTCTCTTTTAATGAAAACAACTGGACTAGCTGACTTTTTAGGAACCGCAGTTCCTGAAAAAAGTATGATGCAAACCATTAAAGGATTTATCAATCCTTCTGTTTTTGAAAAGAGAGAAATTGAAGAACTTGATACTAATGGCCTTCTTTCTAAGGCAGAATTGGTTTTAAGTCAGGTAGAGTCGCTTACTAAGGGTATAGAAGAAAAGCTCGCTGCTCTTGACAGTGAAAAAAGTGAGATTGAAACCAATCTAAGTGTATCTGAAAAATTAATTAATTTTGATGCTGATTTATCAGAACTAACTAGTTCTGAATTTGTCTCTATAATGGCAGGTAAAATTTCACTGGAAAGCTATGATAAGTTCCAAGATGAATCTGTCAAAGTTACTGATGAATTGATAGTTTTAGAAGCCGATGGCGATGCTAAAACTGAAAAAACTATTATTATCATAACTTTAAAAAAATATGGTGAAGATATTGCTGGAATATTGAGAAGAATCGAATTCGAAAGATTTGAGATTTCTAGCTTATCTGGTAAACCAAAAGATATAATATCCAGTTCAATTTCGAGATTGGAAGTCATTGCTCAGGAAAGAGACACAGCAGTTATGGAACTGCAAGAAATCTCTGCTAAATGGGAAGATGAGCTTTTAGTTTTAAAAGAACAACTGGAAATTGAGAAAGAGCGGAATGAAATATTTGCCTCTTTTGGAGAAACAGAGAAAACTGTAATGTTTGAAGCATGGGTTTCAGAGAAAAAGCAAGAAACTGCTTTGGAAGTAATTGAAAAATCCACGGATGGACATTCGGTTGTTGAATCAGAAGTTCCTGAAGATGATCAGGTGCCTGTTTTACAGGAAAACCCCCGCTTTGCTAAACCTTATGAAAATTTTGTGGAGATGTATTCTCCTTTAAAATACAATGAAATTGATCCTACTATGCTTATGGCCATAGTATTCCCATTTTTCTTTGGTTTCTGTCTAACTGATGCAGGGTACGGTATAATTGATGCTCTATTAGGATATGTCCTTTACAGGGGGATGGGTAAGGTTAATCCATTCATGAAAAACTTTGGAATTATCCTAATTGCATGTGGTGTATGGGCCTTTATTTTAGGAATGGTTACTAATGGTTTTATTGGAGATTTATTCCCGAAATATTTAGGAATTACCTTACCGACGGTTATACCGGCTATTGATGCATTTGTAAACCCGGCTAATATTTTAATTTTTGCCTTAATTGTTGGTGTTATACACATTAACTTAGGTCTGATTATAGGTGCAATCAATAATATCCGTGCAGGTGATATGAATGCTGCCTTGGGTACTCAGATAGTATGGTTTATACTTGAAGCAGGAATTGTCCTTTATTTAATTGGAGGACTGTATGTTGCAGGCCCATTAGTATTAATTGCAATTGCAATGCTTATATATTTCAATGGAATGTTTGGTCTTATGGATCTAACGGGGTTCTTGGGTAATTTATTATCTTATGCTCGGCTTCTGGCACTGTGTCTTTCCACAGGAGGGATAGCCATGACAGTTAACATTTTAACTGGATTAAGTTATGAAATGATACCGGTCATTGGAATTATACTAGCTCCAATAATATTCATTGGAGGACATATTGCAAACCTTGCTTTCCAGAGTTTAGGTGCATTTATTAATTCATTGCGTTTACATTATGTAGAATTCTTTGCCCAATTTTATATGGGTGGTAAAATTAGATTTGAAGCTTTTCGCGCTGAAAGAAGTTTCACGAAAATAAGGAGGTAAAAAATATGGTTGAAGTAGCTTTAGGAACAGCATTAGCAGCAATCGGTGCCGGTGTGGCAGTAGGATTTGCTGGGTTAGGATCAGGTTTAGGACAAGGTATAGCAGCAGCAGGAAGTGTAGGTGCAGTTGCCGAAGATAATGACATGTTTGCTCGTGGTATTATTTTCTCTGCATTGCCTGAAACTCAGGCTATTTATGGTTTTTTGATTGCTATTCTTTTACTAGTATTCTCTGGTTTACTGGGTGGGTCAGGCTCACTAAGTGTTACCGCAGGTTTAATAGCAATTGGTGCAGGTGCAGCTATAGGATTTGCTGGGCTCGGTTCAGGTATGGGTCAAGGTATTACTGCAGCATCCTCTGTAGGTGCAGTAGTAGAAGATGAAGATATGTTTGCTCGTGGTATTATTTTCTCAGCTCTGCCTGAAACTCAGGCTATTTATGGGTTTTTGATTGCTATCTTGCTCATGGTTTTCGGCGGAATCTTAGGATAGGAGGACAATTAAAATGAGCTCAGGGGCAGATAAAATTGTCTCCAGCATATTGTCCGACGCTCAGAGTAAAGCTGATGTTTTTATCCAGGACGCCCAGAAGGAATCTGATTTGATTCTAGAAGAAGGCCAAAAAAAGGCCCAGGCAGAAAAGGAGAAAATACTGGACGAAGCTAATAAGCAGTCCAGTATGAAATACCAGCAATTAATCTCAGAAGCAAAAATGAATGCTCGTCGGGCAGAATTGGAGGCTAGAGAAGAAGTAATTGAAGACGCCTTTAAAAAGGCTGAAGAAGATCTTACCAAGATCGCATCTTCCTCTTCTGATGAATATAAAAAATCACTGGTGGAAATCGTCAAAGAAGCAACTTTAGAAGTTGGCGGTGGAGAAGTGATAGTTCATCTAAAAGCTGAAGATGTGGATAAAATAAAGGACTCAATTGACACTATTGCAAAGGACGTTGAAGCTCAAACTGGTATTAAAACTACTCTTGCAATTGGAGAGAATATAAATACTATTGGTGGGGCTGTTGTTAAAACCAAAAATGGAGAAATTGAGGTTAATAACACTATAGAGTCTAGAATGTCAAGATTTAAGAAATCTCTACGTTCAGAGGTTGCTAAAGTTCTATTTAATTAATAGGGGAGATAATGCATGGTTGAAAGCATAACTGCAATTGTAACTGCACTAGGTTTCCCCTCTGTAGAAGCTTTTATAGCAGTATTACTTCTGGGCGGGGCCATAATTGGAGCTATTGTTGTAATAGTTACTATAAAGCCACTTCTGGATTTGTTTCCATATGCTTATCCCAATGCTAGAGTAAGAGCCAGAGTTGGACGTTTATTCTCAGAAAAACAACTCTCTGAAATCCTGGAATCTGATAACCTGGACGAAGTCCAGAATTATCTTCGGGGTTTCCCAGAGTACGCACAATATGTGGATAAATATCCTTTAGAAAAAGCACTGGATACTCAACTGGCAGACACTTATGATTTAGTTGCTCGAATTGCACCTGGTGATATAAAGGATGTATTCCGAGCATTACTAAAGAAATGGGATATTAGGAACATTAAAAGTGTAATAACTGCTAAAGAAGTAGGTTTAAACTCTGAAAAGACTATGGAATTATTAATACCTTTCGGAGACCTTAAAGACGATTTAGGACAATTATCTGAAGTAAATTCTGTAACTGATGTTATAACAGCTTTAGAAGGCACAGATTATGCTAGAATTTTAGAAGATGCACTTCCAGCATACCAGAGTACTCAAATGGTTCTTCCATTAGAAGCTGCTCTGGATAAGTATTATTTGGAAAATCTTTTAAGGGCATCTGCCAATCCTGCTGATGATAATAGCAGTTTAATTCACACCTATATTGGTTCTCAAGTGGATATTACTAATCTAAAGATTATCCTCAGAGCAAAAGTTGATGGCTTAAAATATGATGATATTAGTCCTTACATGATTTCTAATGGTTACCAAATACGGGATTGGAAACTTAAGGATTTAATGGAAGCTGAGGATGTTAGTGCAGTGGTTAGTGCCATGGAAGGTACTGATTATGCACCAATACTATCTGAAGCTCTTAATGGATATAATCAAACTGGTTCCATTGCTTCATTTGAAAAAGATTTAGATATTTATCTAACTAAAATGGCCAGAAACTTCGCAGTTAAAAAGCCATTTGGAGCAGGACCTATGATTGGTTTCTTAAATCGAAAAGAGAATGAAATAAGGAATTTAAAAGTTATTGCTCGTGGTAAACGGGAAGTAAATTTACATGCGGCAAGGTATTAGGAGATTTTAGTTTGAATTCATGCATTGCTGTAGTGGCTGATTTTGATACTGTGACTGGCTTCAAATTAGGAGGCATTAAAGAAGGTCATGTGGTTGAAACGTCACACGAAGCAGAAGAAACTTTGGAAAACATCATAAAAGAAAAAGATGTTTCCATAATCATAATAACTGAAAAAATTGGTGATGAAATTAGAGATTTCATTGATAGATTCACTAAATCAAATACATTACCCATGATAATAGAAATTCCAGACAAATCTGGCCCGTCTGATAGGGCTGTCGACCCGATGGGAGATCTAATTAAACGAGTTATTGGGGTTGAGATGGTAAAATGATTACTGAAGGAAAAATTATTAAAATCGCGGGTCCTGTTATCGTCGCAGACGGGATGAGAGGAACCCAAATGAATGAAATGGTTAAAGTAGGTGACTACAAGCTCATTGGAGAAATCATTGAGCTTGACGGTGACACTGCAACCATTCAGGTTTACGAAGAAACTGCTGGTCTAAAGCCTGGTGAAGTGGTGGAAAGTACTGGAGGACCTTTATCTGTAGAATTAGGTCCAGGTATCATTGGATCTATCTTTGATGGTATCCAAAGACCTCTGGAAACTATTAAGGCAATATCTGGAGATTATATCGAAAGAGGATTAGATGTACCATCCCTTCCAAAGGACAAAAAATGGACTTTTAAACCAGTAGCTAAAGCAGGTCAAAAAGTTTTAGGTGGGGATGTCTTAGGAGAAGTTCAGGAAACATCAGCAGTTCTTCAAAAGATTTTAGTCCCTCCAATGATGGAAGGAACTATAAAAAGCATTGTTGCTGAAGGTGAATACACTGTAGTAGATGATATTGCTGAAGTGGAAACCTCTAAAGGAACTGAAAAAGTTCAAATGATGCAAAAATGGCCTGTAAGGAAAGGAAGACCATACAAATCCAAACTTGACCCAGATATACCTCTGGTAACTGGTCAAAGAGCACAAGATACCTTTTTCCCTGTTGCTAAGGGAGGAACAGCTGCTATACCAGGTCCTTTCGGATCAGGTAAAACTGTAACTCAACAGCAACTAGCTAAATGGGCCGACGCAGACATAGTTGTTTATGTAGGGTGCGGTGAACGTGGTAATGAGATGACTGAGGTACTTAAAGAGTTTCCAAAACTGGAAGATCCAAAAACCGGTAAACCACTCATGGACCGAACTGTTCTAATCGCTAACACCTCTAACATGCCTGTGGCTGCAAGAGAAGCATGTGTATACACTGGAATCACTATTGCAGAATACTTCCGTGATCAAGGTTACGATGTAGCTCTAATGGCTGACTCAACTTCTCGATGGGCAGAAGCTATGCGGGAGATTTCTGGACGGTTAGAAGAAATGCCTGGTGAAGAAGGATATCCTGCATACCTTGCTTCCAGATTAGCTCAATTCTACGAGCGAGCTGGACGAGTAACTACTGTGGGAACTGAAGATAAAACTTCATCTGTTTCTGTAGTTGGTGCAGTATCACCTCCTGGTGGGGACTTGTCCGAACCAGTTACTCAAAATACTCTACGTATCTGTAAAGTATTCTGGGCATTAGACGCATCTTTAGCAGATAAACGTCACTTCCCTTCCATTGATTGGTTACAAAGTTACTCATTATATGTGGATAGTGTACAAGGTTGGTGGGCTGGTAATGTAGGTGATGAATGGAGAGAAACCAGAGATCAAGCTATGATCCTCCTCCAGAAAGAATCTGAACTTCAGGAAATTGTGCAACTGGTAGGACCTGATGCTTTACCTGATAAGGAAAGAATTACTTTAGAAACCAGTCGTATGATTAGGGAGGATTTCCTACAACAGAATGCATATCACGAAGTAGATACTTACTGTTCTCCTGCTAAACAATATCAAATGCTCAAAACTATTGTCATGTTCCAAAATAAGGCAACAGCTGCCTTGGAAAGAGGAGCTCCTTCTGCAGACATCATTAACCTTTCTGTTAAAGAAGATATTGGTCGTATGAAATTTATTGCTGAAGATGAATTTGAAACTGCTGTAAAGGAAATCCAGGAAAAAATTGTCAAACAATGTGCTGAGGTGTAAAAATGAATGTAAACATAAAAACAAGGGAATACACCACAGTTACTGAAGTAGCCGGTCCTTTAATGATTGTTGAAGGTGTTGAAGGTGTAGCTTACAGTGAAATTGTGGAAATCGAAACACCTGATGGTGAACACCGAAGAGGACAAGTTCTTGAAGTAAGAGAAGATCTGGCTGTTGTACAGGTTTTTGAAGGTACTAGTGATCTGAATACTTCTACCACAAAAATCAGATTCACCGGTGAAACTGCGAAAATCGGAGTTTCTCTAGATATGATGGGCCGTATTTTTAATGGTACTGGTAAACCAATTGACGGTGGACCAGAAATCATACCTGAAAAAGAACTGGACATCAATGGTAGTCCCATGAACCCTTCTGCCAGGGAATTCCCTGCAGAATTTATTGAAACTGGTATATCCACCATTGATGGAATGAACACTCTGGTAAGAGGACAAAAACTTCCTATCTTCTCTGGATCAGGTTTACCTCACAATGAACTGGCAGCTCAAATCGCCAGGCAAGCTAAGGTACTGGCCAAAGATGCTGAAGGCAGTGATTTCGCTGTAATATTTGCTGCTATGGGTATCACTCACGAAGAAGCAAACTACTTCATGAGGGATTTCGAACAAACAGGGGCACTAGAAAGAGTAACAGTTTTCATGAACCTTGCAGACGATCCGGCTATTGAAAGGATCATTACTCCTCGTATGGCTTTAACCACTGCAGAATATCTAGCATTTGAACATAACATGCACGTACTGGTTATTTTAACTGATTTAACCAACTACTGCGAAGCTCTACGAGAAATTTCAGCTGCTCGTGAAGAAGTACCTGGAAGAAGAGGTTACCCTGGTTACATGTACACTGATTTATCCAGTTTGTACGAACGTGCAGGCAGAATCAGTGGTAAAGAAGGTTCTATTACTCAGATGCCTATTTTGGTAATGCCTCAGGATGATATTACTCACCCTATTCCTGATTTAACTGGTTATATTACTGAAGGCCAGATAGTACTCTCCAGAGAACTTCACCGGAAAGGTATCTACCCTCCAGTAGATGTACTTCCATCCCTATCTCGATTAATGAGTGGGGGAATAGGTGAAGGTCAAACTCGTGAAGATCACAGTGGTGTTTCTGACCAGCTTTACTCTGCTTATGCAGAAGGCCGTGATTTAAGAGATTTAATGGCAGTAGTTGGTGAAGAAGCTTTAACTGAAAGAGATCAAAAGTTCTTGAGATTTGCTGATGAATTTGAGAAACAATTCATTACTCAGACCAGGGATGAAGACCGTTCTATTCAAGAAACTCTTGATTTGGGATGGGCGCTTCTAAGCTTATTGCCTCGTGCAGAACTTAAAAGGGTTCGGGAAGAACACATACCTAAATACCTTCCTGACAATGAATAACCCCTTGACTATTTTTTTAGAGGGATAAAATGGCACAAGAAATGATTGAAGGGATCAACCCCACCCGTATGGAGCTCTTGAAGCTTAAAGACAGGGAAAAACTCGCTGTTAAAGGATACAGTCTTTTAAAAGAAAAGCGAAATGCCCTTATTATGGAGTTCTTTAACATTTTAGAAAGGGTAAAAGGGTCCCGTGAAAATGTGGAGGAAAAGCTGAAAGAGGCTTTTGAAGATTTAACTGCAGCCCAAGTTATTATGGGTGATTTAGCAGTCAAAAAAGCAGCTTTATCTGTAAAAGAATCAGTAGAAGTTGATATTGATTCCAGAAGTATTATGGGTGTAGTAGTTCCTGTAGTTGAATCTAGCACTTCTCCAGAGAGAACTGTTGTGGAAAGAGGTTACGGCTTTGTAGACACTTCAGTTAAATTGGATGAAGCTGCTAAAAAGTTCGAAGAGTCCATTGCCCTCATCATTGAACTGGGAGAAATAGAAAAAACTATTATTCTCCTGGCCAGTGAAATCGAGTCTACTAAACGTCGTGTAAATGCGTTGGAACATATTATTATTCCGCGTCTTGAAAATACGGTTAAATATATTGAAATGAGACTTGAAGAGATGGAAAGGGAAAACTTCGTGCGATTAAAAATGATTAAAAAATCCATGGAGATGGAGTAATGGTTCGAATACTAACCCGTTTAGGTGCGGTTAAAAAGCACATTAAAGAATATGAGGATGAACTGGTGGACTTTAAAATTGGAACAATTTCGGGTAATCTCCGAGCAGTTGTTGCAGATGAAGAAGTTGATTTTAAATCAGGTGAATCAATACCGGTTAAAATTAAAGATATCAGTATTCCAGCCAACTACATTTTCTTTATTTCAGCTTATGCATCAAACAGACAAGGTCACACTATAGCTGTTGGTGAAGAAACTCCTTTACCAATAAGTCTAGATAGACATGTAGATCATGCTATGTTTGTAGCAGCTGTAGATGGATCTATAAAAAAGAATGATCTTTTAGGAGTGATTATTCTTTTACCTGTGGAATTAACCCACCCATCTATTTAATCTCCAAATCTCCTATTTTTTATTCTATTTTTTTAGAATTAATATACTGTTTTTGACTTATTTTTTGAAATATTATTTAATTAAATTATAATATTGTAAAATTTAGGAAAATTGTAATTTATTTTAGTGATACGAACTAATTATTACTAAAATAAAACAAAATAAAATATATTAAAATTGGCATTATAAAAATACTATAAAAAAATAGCATATAATTAATTAATTTTCTGGAAAATTAATTTTAATAACTATTGCCTAAAAATGATTTCATGGATCCATAAACTTCTATCATTACGGCTTCTATCTGTTCTAATAGATCATCAATAGTTATTTTTATATCATTATAACTCTCAATCTTACCCTTTTTTTCAGATTCAAGCTTTTTCATGGCTTTGGCCCGCATGGTAGCCGGCGACTTATTTCCTTTTAACAATTTCTTTTTTCTGGAATTATCTACATTTTCTATAGAAAATTCTTCTCGAATACTAGTTCGCATACTTAAATATTGAACTTCTGTAGAACGTATATCCGTACGGATCTGTTCTTTCATATCTATTAGAATTTCTCTCTTTTCTTGAAGCTTTAAAATAGTTTTTCTAGATTCTGAAATAGAAGACATCTCTATCTCGAAGTCAATCAGATTGACTATAATTTTATTATAATCATTAATATCCATACGATATTCCCCAATAATATTAATTTATTTTAATTGACGATTAGATCTTTAAAAATAAAAATCGAGCCTTTTATTCATTTTATGAATTCATAAAGAATAAAAGAATTTTCATATTTATCAATATTTTTTATAATCATTTCTTTAATTTACTGGAATGTATTTTATTAATTATTTACTGCAGATGCTATGCAATTTAATTTGAACACTACAACATATAAAATTAATTAATAATTAAGTTCATATTTTAATTCATATGCCTGGAGTTTGATAGTCAGATAGATTATTAAAAAAAACAAATTTAGCTTAAATAGTAATTTTATAAGTAAATGTTTTTAATTATTTTGAAAAATGTTTAAATACCATCAATTATAATTCAATAGATAGTTTTAAAGACTTAGCATGAAAAATTTTTCCAAAAGGAAACCCTAATAAAAATAGGATATTGAATTATTAAAATTATTTTGAATATTTATTTAATATTATTCAATATTGTTGTTTTTAATTTTTTTAATGAGCTGATACTTGTGAGTAAAGATCCCATAAAAGAATATCTTAAGGACCCAGACAAAAGAGCAAAGTATTTCCTTGCGATTGTAGTTATAAGGATTATAGTAACGTTTTTAATGGTTATTGGGGTTTTTATTCTTATTTTAAGACTTTTAGGTATAATTTAAGAATATTTTTTTATTTCCCCTTTTTATTTATTAATAATCTATCTTATTTTAAATTTTAATCATGTTGTTGGATAAATATTTTCTTTTATTTTATTTCGAAGGTAATTGACTTTATTAATGGCCTCGTCACATGTTTCTCCGGTTTGAAGAATGGTTACTAAAGGTTCTCCTTTTTCTATAATTGTATTTTCTTTAGGAATATCATAAACGCCAGGAATATTTATCTTACCAACTAATGATTTTTTTGGGGAGTAAATAATCTCTTTAACAGAATACTTTTCTACTGCATGAGCTTGTATTAACTCTCCCTCACAAGCTTTTATATGAGCATCTATCAAATTAATGCCTAAAGATGATTCTGCACACTCGAAAGTTCCCTGAAACCGTGGATTTACTTCTATAACATATATTTCTCCATTATTAATTATCATATCCACTCCATTGGATCCAATTAATTTAAGATGATTCACTACTTCCTGTCCAACTTCTTTTATTTGTAGGTCATCTCCTGGATAGGGAGTAATATTCCCACTATAAATAAATTTATTTACTGATGAATTGTCAGAATTATTGATATGTGAACTACTGATTATGGATAATGCCTCTTTTTTGGTGGATATGACTGAAGAGCTAACTTCGCTACCGGAAATATATTCTTGCAAAATGAATTTTTCCTTTGTAACACTATTTAAATAATTATCACTATCATTTGCTGGTTTTGAATCATTTGAATCAGAATTATAGGCTAAAGAGTCGAGTTGGAATATACCATAACCTCCGGAACCATAAACTGGTTTAATGAGATACTCTTTTTCCGGATTTTGATTGTTTATTTCCCAAGCTTCTTTTAGGGTGGATAATAAGAATGTTTCTGGCAAATTAAAATGTTTCCTAATTTTTTTATATAATTGGTATTTATTCTCAATATTTTTCACATTTTTATTTCCAAGAACCTTAGATGAAGGGAAGCTTTGAGGTGAAATTCCACTATATGGTATGATGTAGTCAATTTCATCTATCCACTCGGAACATAATTCTTTAAGTTCGAGTGGCCTATATGATTCTTGAAAATAACCACAAGAATAATGTGGTTTTTGCTTTAAGATGCACTTTTTATGATGGTAAGAATCAAAATCTGAGGTGCAAAAGTAGCTAGCAGAATATATCTCGTATCCTAACTCATAGGCAGATTTGGCCAGAGGGCGGGTATTAACTCCAACAATGAGTAATTTTTCCATATAAATAACCTTAGAAATTTATAATGTATTTAAATTAGTTTGATCGTTCTAATTATTATTTGATTAGTATTTAGATTTATTATAATGATTATAAAAGTATAATTTGGATTTCTACTAAAATTTCTTAAATGAAATATTTAATAAAATTTAATAGAGTTATAGTTTTTTTATAGAACTTCTATTAAATAAATAGGTAAAAAATTGATAAATATAAATTTAAAATAATTTCAGTAAAATAAGAATATAATTAATTAAAATAGAGATAGTCCCGAGCGGAGTCGAACCGCCGTCGCCGGTTCCAAAGACCAGCAGGATTACCACTACCCCACGGGACTATACGGGTTTTTGGTAAAAACTGCCCCTTAAATAGGGCAATCTCAATGTTTAATGGACTTCCTATTTATACTTATCGGTTAATGGTTTATGAATAAAATTGCTTGTTTGTGTAATATTCATTTTAATTATTTAAACAATTTAATTTAGTTTATAATGGTGAAAAATTATTTATTTATACATTTTAAGAGAGTATATATTCTAATTTGGAGTATAATATGTTATTTATCATTTATTGCTAAATTTATTATAAAAAAATCCTAAAAAAAAGGCGGGAATAACTACTCAATAGATCTTTTTATAGGAGTAATTTAATTATATAATATTTTAATCAGGTTTTTAAACATATTAAGTATAATAAATCATGGAGGACAAAAAAATGAGTATATTTCTGATTATAAGTGGCATTATATTAGTTATAATAGCAATTCTTCTTTTAATAATGACAAAAAAACTTCCAGAAGGCGGAAAAAGACCAAACTATCTGGCAGCTATTTTTTGCACTGCTGTAGCGGTCATTGTTTTAGTAATGGGCCTTATATAGGTATTTAATTAGAATTATAATGATTCTTGGGGTTAATCTAACTTTTTATATATAATTTTTTTATTATATTCAAATAAAATAATTAATTTATTTATAATTTTTTTTTCTTTTATTAGGTAATAAATGAAAACACAGAAACAATCACATCCCATCCTAAAACGGCGGTGAATGTGAAATATAATGTAGTAACTATTGCTAAAATATATCCTACTAATATTAAATATCCATCACATTCTAAAGAACCCAAGGCTAGAAATAGTATGCTATATGCTGGTAAAAAGTCAGTGAGGGGTACTGGGAGCGGTAATGTCAATAAAAGTGAGCAAAATCCCATAATTGCTGCATTGAATTTGTCTGTTCTGGATCCACTACACAAAACAAGGAATCTAGGATTTATAAATTTCTCTATGCGCTCCATAATGGGGATAATCCCATTTAAAATCTTTTCCAGATTGTTTTTAGATATTTTATAATTTATAATTCTTTTGGGTAGTATCATATACTTGTTAAGAATGATACTCACACAAATTACGAATATGGCCAAACCAAAGGGAATACTACTTCCTGGAATTGATACTGGTAGCAAAAAAGGTCCGGTTAAAATGATACATGTTAATAATTGTCCTTCTTCTCCAATTATATCTAAAAACTCTTTCAATGTGGCCCCATCATCATGAATTTGAGATGGAATTTTTGATATCCTTGATGAGAAAGTTGTGACACAATGACTTTTTTCTTGCAATTAATGTCCTCTTTGATTTAATAGATTAATAATTAGAATAAATAGGCTATAATATTTATTGGAATGATCTTTAGATCTGCTATGATATAACTGTTTTAAATTAACTTTGAATTTATAATTCTTAAAAATAAGATTTAAACTATTATTGGAATTAGTTTTATTATTGTAAAATACCTTTCTTTTGCTTTTTAGAGGATACTATTCATAGGATATATTATTGTTTATACTTCTCTGAAGATTATCTGCTAAAATATATGGAAATCATTAGCTTAATCATAACTATCTCAAAATAAATTATAAAAAAAGTTCAAATATTGTTTCCAATATTTGAAATGAATTAAGTTTTTTTCTATAGATTTGTTAGTTTATTTGCTTTGATTAATTTGAATAAACTACTTCAATGCAGGTAATAACAAGTAAAGGGTCATCACCCAAAGTAAAATGGTTAATATTGGCCTTAAAAGGGTGTTAATTACAAATTTCTCTTTCAAACCAGTATAAAAATGGTTAACTGAACTGAAAGTGAAAAATACTAGTAAAACCATGTAAATTCCAAGATAAGCATAGAAACCCCAGTTTAAAAACCAAGCAAATGCATAGTGACTGTAATTGCTAAAAAGTGCATTCTGGACTGTCTACGCCACGCTTCACCTTGATCACCATAACCAGCTACTTCCCCACCACCTTCTTTAAAGAATATACCTTCTATCGCGGTGAAACCTGCTAAAAATACTGTGCTTAAAATTGCAAAAATAGAAAACTGTAACTGAGGATTATTATTGCCTAAATAAAATGCGAAAAATATCCCCAATGCTACACCGGCCCAACGCATTCTTTCCAAAAAACGGTTTATTTTAGTATTTGCAGTCATATAATGGCTCCCAATTAATACTCCCATTTAATATTAATAATCTGTTCTAATAATCATAAGTAATTTTTGACAGAGGCATGCAGTAAAGTTTTCAGATTTGTTTGCTTAATGCTGCACTATCAGGTATTATATTTTTATTTAAAATATCTAAAAGATGCTTGGGGGATTTTTTAGCTTTTTATAGAATTTTACATGATTAATATATATTTTTAAAAAAATTTAATTATGGTCTGAGGACTTAAAGTATTTTAATAATAAAATAAAATGTTCGTTAAACTGTCCTATAACGAATATGCTTTTTTTCTGGATTATTTTAGAAATTACTTAAAAATAACATTGATTTTAATATTGAATAAAAAATTTCATGTATTAAATAAATTAAAAGTAAATCCTTAAAATTAAAATCCCATTCAGGGTTCCAGGCCATAAATCAATAGTCCCAATATAAAACCAATTATTCCAAAAACGAGAAGGGCCATTAATGACGAGTTTAAAACTGCAGAAAACAAAAATTTATTGCTGATCATTCCCCAAATAAAAAAAACTAATCCTCCTAAAACAGCAAGCAATAAACTTATTTTAATGGAATATTTTAAACGTCCGAGCATTTGTATTCCATCCTAGGTCCAATAACTTAATAATAAAATCTATATTTTTGCTATCTATCTCTTTACGAATTTCTTCTGCTTT
>CAYUFT010000021.1:0-24975 GCA_964444115.1 uncultured Methanobacteriaceae archaeon | reverse complement strand
CTACTGGAATTAAAACTGATGCTCATTTAAATAAACTTGAAGAAATCATAGAAAAATTGAATCCGGTTTAAACTGTAATAAATAACATTAGATTTCCTTATTTTTTGTAATTTCCTATTATAATTTTTTAATATTAATTTATTTTATATTTTTGAAATAAACTATAATAATTTTTATAATTATATATGGGTAAAAGCATGATTGAATTAAAAACACAAATATACTAATTAATTGAATCATTAGATTTACATTTAAAAATGTATAATAAAATTTTATCCAAAATAACTGATTTTCTGCACAGTTAACAATGAATTTATATGAGGGATATTACATAAAAATAACATGGCAAATGCCAAAAATTGTATTGATAATATCTATGGAGGTGTATGAAAATGGATATTGGAGAAATTGTATCTGATTCAATTAAATATCCTACTTCAGACTGGAAAAAAGTAATAATATTAGGACTTCTGTTCTTAATTAGTTTTTTAATTGTACCCCTATTTTTAGTGTTAGGTTACGGATTTAGAGCTTTAAAAGCTTCAATAGCTGGAGCTGATGACTTACCTGAATTCGATGAATGGGGAGATATGTTCGTTGATGGGCTAAAAGTCTTTGTTGTTGAATTCGTTTATTTCCTGATTCCAGCTTTAATAATAATTATTGGATCTTGGGCAGCTTTTGTAGCCATGTTTGCTGGAGCTTCTACTGGAACTGTAACTGACCCCACTGCATTTATTGGAATAGTTAGTGGAACTTTTTTAATCGGTGGAATAATAGCTATAATCCTTGGATTAATAGCCACCATTGCTCTGGCCAATATGGCCTACAATGACAGTGAATTAGGTGCTGCTTTCCGATTCGGTGAAATAATGAATATTATTTCTCAAATTGGATGGGTTGACTACATAGTTTGGTATGTTGTGATAATCATTATATCCATGATAATTGGAATAATATCTGGAATTGTCCAAATAATACCAATAATAGGATCTATAGTAGCGATTTTAGTAATCGTGCCATATGCACAGCTGTTCTACTACAGAGCACTAGCCTTACTATACGCCTACGATTAATTAATCCCTAATTTTTTTCTTTTTTATTTTTGAAGTTATTTAGCTGCTATTTAGATGCTATTTTGATTTAAAATTACAATAACTCATTTATTTATAAGAGATCGCTTTTTTTCTAATTATTATAGTTATAACATCAAACTTACAAATTAATAGCTAAATAAAGGTTAATAATAGTAATTGCCCAAGATAATATTAAACTAAATTTTTTTTAATTGAGTTCAAATCTACTAAAAAAATAGATTTCTCACTATTATGTTCACACACCTAAGCATTAAAAGGACAAATAATAAATATAACTTAAATTAAGTTAAACATTGTTCAAGAAAAATAATCGGTGACTATATGGAAATTAAAATTGATCCGGAGCTAGTTAAAATAGACGAAATAGACAAAGAAATAATTAATTTGCTTAATGAAGACGGAAGAATGTCTTACCGAAAAATATCTCGGGATTTGGGAATATCTGTAGGAACCGTGCATAATCGAGTGGATAAATTAATGAAAACTGGAGTTATCAGGAAATTTGTACCACTGATTGACCATTCCTGCTTAGGATACAAATTAACAGCCATCATAGGAGTTAGGGTTAAAGGCGGATTTTTAAAAAACTGGGAAAATCAGACCGCTTATCATAAAAACGTTCTGGGAGTTTATGATGTTACTGGAGAATTTGATGCCATATTAATAGCAAAATTTAAAGATACTAGTGAATTAGACCTGTTCATAAAAGAATTATTAAAAGAACCAAATGTACAGAGAACTTACACCCAAACTGTATTAAATGTAGTTACCGAAGATATGGGATCCTCAAAAATCCTTTAGATTGTTTAATAACACTATTACTCTTGTATGAATAATTTTTTATTTTATAAGATTCTTATGATAAGAGATTATTCTCAAATTATTTTTATTTTTTATTATTCTAAACTTTAAAAAATCGTGAATGATGCCCAATTTATGTTAAATTTATAATTAGATTCCATTAGCGAGTATAAAACATGAAAATAATTCCACTTGCATTTGAAAGCTTAGGAGTCCGATCCATGAGTACCTTTGTTCAGACGGATCAAGGCATACTTATTGATCCCGGCACATCGGTTGCTACCAAAAGATTCAATCTACCTCCTTCCCTAGAAGAAATAACTGCCTTAAAGGAAAGTAGAAAGAAAATAATAGAATATTCAAAAAAATCCAGTATAATTACCATTAGTCATTATCATCATGACCATTTCACCCCATTTGAAAGCAATAAATTTCTTGAATCCTCTTCAAAAATAGCCTATGAAATATATTCTGGAAAGAAAATATTTTTAAAAAACCCAGATTCAAATATAAACAAAAATCAGGCCTCAAGGGCTAAAAAACTTCTTAAAAATCTTAAAAGTGTGGATGATATTGAAATAAATTATTCTGATAATCAGGAGTTTCAAATAGGAGAGACCAAAATCAAATTTTCTCCTGCATTGCACCATGGAAGCGATTACAGCCATTTAGGTTACATTGTGGCAGTTTCCATTACTTTTAATGGTGAAAAACTTTTGCATGCTTCTGATGTCCAGGGGCCTATATCAGATATGGCATTAGAATATATTTTAAGTGAAAATCCGGATAGGATAATTTTAAGTGGTCCGCCGCTCTATCTTTTAGGATACGCATTATCTAATGAGGATATTACAAAAGCACGAGCTAATTTAGAGAAAGTTTGCCAAAAAATCCCCCATGTAGTGGTTGATCATCATTTGCTACGAACCCAAAAGGGTTTGGAGTTTATAAATGATATCAATGAAATGGAAAATGTGGATGTGATGCCCGCATCATGTATTCTTCAAAAAAAGCCATTACTTCTTGAATCACAGAGAAAAACATTATATAAACCATTAAAAACTGAATCAAGCTTAGATAAATATTTAAATAATGAATCACGTTGATTTATTGAAAATAGAATTAAAATGTTTATTTAAAATATTTAAACAGCTAATGTTAAAAGGGAATATAAATATTTCATCCAATTATTTTATTTATGATCAGAATGATTATAAAAAGACTTAAATTCCTTTATTATGTCTTCAACCAAATTCAAATTATCTGTATCAAATAAAACCATGTAGTAATCCGTTTCCAAATCATGATCCTTTTTTTCAGGATTATTCTCTTCTTTCTCATTTATTATCCATGCTAATGGAACTATATTGAGATTAGATATTTTTCCAGATTTTTGAAAGAAAATAGAAATTTTATTTACAGGATAGATTTCTCTTTTATCCAGGGAAATTTTCTGAGAAATAGAAATCTCTTCAAAAGTATCCAACTGCGTGAGAATTGTATCCCAGATTTTTTTATTCATTATCTAAATCTCCTAAATTCCCAAAGAAGTTTAATAACAGATATTCTTGTTAATAATCGTAATAGTGCTAAAAAAGGGCCTAGAAGGCGAACTTGAAAGGATATCTCACTTTCAAAGTCAATTTTCTCTTCCAGAAATGATGGTTCTGCAAAAATATCTGCTTTTGTTGAGAGGTTAATTACAGTTGCTGCAGCCCAGAAGCATCCTAAAATTTTGGCAGTGTCTACAGGACTACTTAATCCAAAAATAAGATAAAAATTGAATCTTTCCAATTTAATTGATCCCCATAAACTCTTAAAAAATTTAAGAAAGTGATGTAATGATTCTCCAGATAAAGATAAAATTTTGTTTATATCTTCCCATTTAAATTTACTCAGTTTTGAAGATTTAGAAGGTTTTTCATCTTTTGATTTCTCTTTTTCTGAGGATATTTCAGTTTTTTGCTCTTTATCTTCATTCTCCACCCTTTCTTCAGGAAACTTTCTGGTAAAGAGTCTTATCTTAAACCAGCGAATTTCAACCAGTCCTTTGACTATTCCTCCATCTTTAAAAAGTTTTAAGGAAATATGAAATGAAACAGACAATAATAAAAGAATAATTGCAACTAATGCTGCTAAAATGATTAAAAGGGTGGTTATTATGGTCACTCAGATCCACCAGTGTTTTAATTTAAAAATTAAGTCCTAAAAAGTTGAAATTAATTAACTCACTCATTTAATAAGTAAATTAAGTAAATAGTAATTAAGTTTTAATGGGTTATAATCCTTAATAGGATTTTTAAACCTATTCTTTCTCAGCTTTCACTTTGATTTTTGCTTTTTTCGGTGTTTCTTTTTCTTCCTGTTTCTTTTTCATGTAAGATTGACCTTCTTTCATTACATCAGTAAGTACAGTTCCCACTTCACCTATTGCTTTACTTAATTGGCTTCCAGAAGTTAAATTAAGTACTCTTATACCTTCAGGCCCATTAACACCTTTAGTAACCACTACCATAGAAACAGGCTCTACTCCAGCAATTGCGCCAGCTCCAGATCCTTTTCCACCACTACTACCATCAGGACCTTTACCCGCACCCATACCAGTTCCAAATGCCATTCCCATTTTCATTACAGGAATTAAAAGCTTATCCTCAGTGGTTATGGCTTCACCAACAAAGTTCTTAATTTCCAGTAATTTCCTCAATTCCTCTACCGTAGTTTTTATAGGATTTTCATCTTCCATTAAACACCCTCCATATGGATTATTAATCTTATTAATAAACTACATTTAAATCCTATTTGTATAACTAAAATAAATCTAGTTTAAAAATCAGTAAAATTATTTTAAACCTTAACTATTTTTAGCCATCAAATAGTATTCAAAAGTATATGTTAGTTATGTGACAAAAGAATAAATAAGTTTCTACTGTGAATCTTTCTTAATGGTATTTTATAATAAAAATAATTTCAAAAAGTGGACATTTTTTTGACAAATGGCAAATATTCTAGACAAAAATATACCCAACTATCTACAAATAATAATCATATGATTAGATAGTATCATCATTTTCAAACTTGTAATTAAACTAGAATCAGAAGCTAAAACTAGAAAAATAATGCTATCTAGGTTAAATAAAAATATTAGCTAAAAACATGATTAACTGGTTTTTATGGCGATAATTTACTCCCCTAAATACAACAGACATCAAGACAAATTCCATATAGAAAACAAGGCCAGAACAGATGCAATAATGAAAAATTTGTCTAGTCAAAGTTTTTTTAATAAATTAAATATTATATCTCCCAATCAAGCAGATTTAAATCATGTTTTATCAGTCCATACTCCAGAGCATGTCCATTTTATTGAGGAATTTTGTAGAAAGGGAGGAGGCAACCTTGATTTTGACACTTATGCCACATCCCAAAGTTACCAAACAGCACTATTATCTGCTGGTGGAGCAATTAAAGCATCCCAATTAGTTCTAAATGGAGAATATTGGGCATTTTCTATTTCAAGGCCTCCTGGGCATCACGCCACATCAAATAAATCAATGGGATTTTGTATATTTAATAATGTAGCCATTGCTGTTGAATATTTGAGGAAAGAATACGGTTTGGAAAGATTTAGTATAGTTGATTTTGATGTTCATTATGGAAATGGAACTGCAGAAATATTTTATAATGATCCTAATGTTCTTTACATCTCTATTCACCAGGATCCAAGAACATTATTTCCAGGAAAAGGATTTATTAATGAACAAGGATCTGCAGATGGTAAAGGATATAATTTAAACATTCCAATGCCTCCAGGTTCTAATAATACGGATTATATTTGGATTTTAAAAGAAATACTTGGGCCAGTGCTTAAAGAATTTAATCCCCAAATACTTTTTGCAGAAGCCGGCTTTGATGGTCATTTAAATGATCCTCTTTCAAGAATAGAATTAACTGAAGACTTTTATTCATGGATAGGTCAGTATCTAATAGAAAAACACCCCAGATTAATATCATTACTGGAAGGAGGCTATGATTTAAAAGCCTTAGCTAATTCCAGCCTTAGTTTCATTGTTTCTATGGATCCTTATTTATTTTTAAGTGAAAATAAAAACAAAAAATCAAATATTAATGATAAATTTTCACATCTCCAAATAAATAAAAGCAAAACAAAATATAAATTCAAAGAAGAAATAGAAAAAGAATATCTGGAGAAATTATATATCTCCCCTGAAGTGAAAAAGATTTTATCATCAATAAAAGATAATTTTTCACCCTATTTCAAATTTTAATAAAAAATCTGAAAATTAAAATTATATTGAAAATTAAAATTAATAATTGATAATAATTGATTATTATTAAAATATAACTTGATTAATTAATACAACTAATACTTTAATGATACTTGAGGGATTTTATGGAGAAAAATAGATTGAATCAAGCAGAAGATCTGATTAAAAAAGCAGGGAGCAGTAGTAATTCATCAGAAATTATCAAAGAACCCCGCGAAGGCATAATTAATGTCCAAGTTTTTGAAAAAGCACTGAAAGATTTAATAGAAGCTGAAGATTTCATCTATTCCAGTTTACCTTCACACAAACTAAATTTAGAAGACTCTAAATTGTTTGCAGGAAAAATACTTGATGCTCGAGAAAATATAAATGAAATTCTGGCTGATTTTCGAGTTCTGGAAAAAGTAAAAACTGAAAATAAAATTTCTGAGCTTTCAAAAGGCTTACTAATTATAACCACCAAAAATAACTTCAAAAAAGCACTAGTAAAGCTGGGAATAGATGTTCAACAGATAATAGTGGCCGGAGTTCCCCTAGAAGTATCAGATATGAAAGAAATTAACCCTAAAATTCCTGAAGCAGCATTAAAAGGTATCTCTAAAAAAATTGAACATACTAAAAATGACATAAATCGTAAAATAGAGAATATGGGATTAAAAAATGTTTTAGTGATAGCAGAGCCAGATATAAATGGTAAAATTCTTGGAAAACGCTCTAAAGAACTTTACAATGCCCATATAAATTTAGAAAATAATTTAAAAGATATAAGTGCAGATAGGTTCATAGAAATACTTTTAGAATATCTTAAATAGAATAAAAAATTTCAATAAAATCTTAATTAATTAATTAATATCTAATATTATTTTTATTTTATTTATAAAACATATTATTCCTACAAATCAAAATTAAAACGATTTATCTCTTTTATTTTTTTATAATTCAATATAAAATAATATAAACAACTTCTCCATAGTTTATATTTAATAAATATCAATAAAGTATCAAACACGAAACATATTGAATTAGTTTGAAATAATATTTCAAAATAAAATTGAATATATTAGATCATGTCACATATTAAATAAATCAAATAAATTAATAATTTTTAAATCTAAATAAACGAAATTGAAACGAAATGCCCTACTGTTCTATAAATTTAGATTATTTAGAACTTATTGGGATTAATCGGGGTGGAAACTTTGGGTTTAGTTTGTTTTCCAGACACACAAGATAACATTCCCAGCATTCCTGTCCATCTTACCCGGGTGGGAGTTACTGGAGTAAAAAAGCTGTTAAAAATCGAAAGAGATGTAAAAAGACCTATCATTCTTTTACCAACATTTGATGCATTTGTAGACCTTCCAAGTACTCAACGGGGAATTCATATGTCAAGAAACCCGGAAGCCATTAGTGAAGTGCTGGAAGAGACTTTAGAGAATAATGCTGTGGAAGTAGAATCTTTATGTGCAGAAATAGTTAATTCTCTACTAAAAAAGCATAAATATGCAAAAAGGGCCGAAGTGAGCATGAAAAGCGATTACATGTTCATTAAAAAGTCGCCAGTTACTAAACATAAAACTCAGGAAATGAGCAAACTCATGGCCGACGCAATTGGATACCGAAACGGTGATGAGGTTGTGATTAGGAAAATGGTTGGTGCTGAAGTAGTGGGAATGACTGTTTGTCCCTGCGCTCAAGAATCTGTTAAAGAATCATCTAAACAAGATCTTTTAGAATTTTTAGATGAAGAAACTACACAAAAAGTACTGGATACTGTTTCATTTTCTTCACACAACCAAAGAGGCAGAGGAATGGTGATGATTGAAGTTCCTCAAGACCACACTATTCGAGCTGAAGATCTTATAAGGATAATAGAAGATTCTATGAGTTCTTATGTCTGTGAACTCCTTAAAAGACCAGATGAAAACGCTATTGTAGTGCAGGCCCATAAAAATCCTATGTTTGTAGAAGACTGTGTGCGAAATATGGTAAATCGAATAGTGAAGGAATACTCCCATCTACCTGATGACACCATGGTAACAGTTCGACAAGTGAATGAAGAAAGTATTCATAGGCATAATGCATTTGCAGAAAAAGTGGCTACAATGGGTGAGTTAAAGTACGAAATTGAAGGAATTATTACTGATAAACAAATTAATGAATGTTAATCCATTAATCTGATTATTTCATAAATTTTTTAAAGATTTAAAGTTCTTATTACTTTTTTAATCTTTAATTACTTTTTAATCTTAATTGATTGATTTAATACTTATCCTAATTAGATTTCATAGCAAATGCTGGAAATCCTAATTTAATGAAATCTTTAAATAGAAATAATTTATAAAATTAAATTATTATATTTATTTCATTCATTAGCATTAAATCTATGAGGTGTTTTATTGATAAACTTACACAAAGTAGCCGGGAGCATAATGGGGTATCTGGAAGCATTTGATGGATCAAGAGCCGCACTAGATGCAGATAAAATATTGATTGTTCGGGGAAGATCTCGGAAACGCTTGCAGGCTGAAAATATGGCTGAAGAACTAAATGGACTTATGGCCTCCATTGATGCCCAAGAAATTGATATGTTTTCTGAAGAATCCACTGCATTAATCAGTTTAATGGATGAACAGATAAGATCCAGTGTTGACATTAATGTAGAAACTGATGTTGCAGGCATAGAACGTTTAAAAGAGTCTTTAGAATCTATGAACTGTTTTGTTGAATATAAACTAGGTTTAACCGGTAAAGCGGGTTTTTTTATTGTGATGTGGAAAGATAAAAGTGGAATTGGACCTTGCTTTGTTGAAATTGTACTAGCCAGTACAGAAAACTGATTATCAATTTATTTTAAAAAAAACAATCCTATTTTATAATTAAATATTTTTTTAAATGATATTAATTAGCAAAAAAATTGATGCTTTGATGAAATTAAGAGGCCGAACATCATGAATTTATCCCAATTTTCAAAAAGAGACATAGTTAAACTTTTAAGTTGTGAAGGGGACGATATATTAAATTTGATGATGGCTGGAAGTTCTAAAAGAGAAGGATCAGTTATTACTTTTTCAAAAAATATTTTCATACCCTTAACTGAAGTTTGTAGAAACACTTGCGGGTATTGTACCTTTCGTAAAGATCCTGAACAGTTAGGAAATCATTTATTGATGCAATTACCTGAAATAATTTCTAATATAAAAAAATCTGAAAATTATGGTTGTAAAGAAGCTTTATTCACTTTTGGAGAACGTTCTGATGAAATTAAAGAAGTTAAAACTCGTCTAGATCATCTCGGATTTGAAAATATGAGTGAATACTTATACCATGTTTGTAAAGAAACCTTGCAAAAAACAGGACTTTTACCACACAGTAATCCGGGAGTAATAAGTAGAAAAGAGCTTAAAATGCTTAAAGAAGTAAATGCTTCGATGGGGATGATGTTAGAAAATTCTAATCCTCGATTAATGGAAACTGAAGCCCATAAAAAAAGTCCTGGTAAAAACCCATGGCTTAGAATACAGACCATAGAAAATGCAGGTAAATTAAAAATTCCATTCACGACAGGAATCTTAATTGGGATTGGAGAAACTTTAGAAGAGCGGGCCGAATCACTTTTAGAGCTTCGACGTATACAAAATAAGTATGGGCATATTCAAGAAATAATTATTCAAAATTTCAGATCAAAACCAGGAATTCCCATGGAACACCATCCTGAACCTTCTCTTTTAGAAATATTGAAAACCGTGGCTGTGGCCAAAATTATTTTTCCAGATGTGAGTATTCAAGTTCCCCCTAACTTGAACCGAGAAACAACTCAAATGTTCCTTCTAGCCGGAGCAGATGATTGGGGTGGTGTTTCACCAATAAGCAAAGATTATGTTAATCCAGAGGCACCCTGGCCAGAAATTAATGAATTAAAACAACTTACAGTTGAGGCTGGATTTTCTATGAAAGAAAGACTTCCAGTATATCCCCAATTCATCAATTCAGAATTTTTAAGTGAAAATATTATGAAAAAAGTAGAATCCATGGACTTAAATTATTAATAAGAATTTTTATTTCAAGTCAATATCATTAAATTATTCATTTAATGTTAATTAAGGTCAGTTTCTTTGAATTTGATTATGAATTTAGCACCTTCACTCTCATCCAGCTTAATTTTTCCTTCAAGTTGCGCCACCAGTGTGCAAACAATTTGAAGCCCTAATGAATCAGTGTATTCAAAATTTAACCCTTCTGGTAGGCCAATACCATTATCCCCTATCTGCATGATAACTTCATCACCAATAGAACAAACTGCAATTGATATTAGTGGATTTTCTAAAGGTAAATTATAATTAGTTAAAGAGGCTGATTTTAAGTGGGATGTCTCATCTGATTCTGAATCATCTTCAGATGCATCAACTATATCTAATGGAGCATAGTTATCTAAAACTGTCTGTTCTGGAAAAGCATATTTGAAACTGTTAGAAATTAGTTCATTTAAAATTAGTCCACAAGTTATAGCTTGATCTATATCTAATAACACATCATCTACATCAATAATGACCTCAATACCCTTTTGATGAGCATATGAGTTTTCAAGAGAACTTATCAGACTTCTAACATATTCTGAAAAATCAACTTTTTCCATACCTTGCGACCCATACAATTTTTCATGTATTAATGCCATGGATCTAATTCGATTTTGACTATCCTCAAACATGACTTTTGTTTTTTTATCAGCTACATGTTCTGATTGAAGGCCAATTAAACTGGAAATAACTTGCATATTGTTTTTAACCCTGTGATGAACCTCTTTTAGAAGAATTTCCTTTTCCTTTAAAGAAGATTTAATTCTATTCTCCATTTTTTTACGATAAGTTACATCCCTAATTGTTACAATAAATCCTTTAGAGGTCCCTTTAGAATCTTGAGTGAGTGCCATGTTCATTTCAGCCACGAAAATTTCACCACCCCTTTTCCGGGCTTTATGTTCAATGTTTCTAAGTGCACCCCTTTTAACAACAATATCCATATTTTTTAAAAATAAATCATTTTCTTCAGGGATTAAAATATCAAAAATAGTCTCTGAAACAAGCTTTTTTTTATCATCCCATCCCATCATAAATGATGCCTTTTCAGAAACGTAAGTTATTTCACCATCCAAATCAATAGCAATGAAACCGTCCGGACTAGCAGTTATTAAAGTACTATACATTTCCTCTAAATCATTTCGAGCCATTTCTGCCTGTTTTCTAGGAGTTAAATCCCTAATATTAAGAACTATTCCTCTAACTGCCGGATCTTTAATTAAATTTTGGACTATAATTTGGCAGGTTAGCCATTCCCCACCCTCATGCTGGCAGCGAACTTCAAAATCAGCATTAGATCCTGAGCCATTAATATCATTAATTAATACTCCATTAAGCCGTGGAACATCATTATTATGAATAAAATCAAATATATTGAAACCTAAAAACTCATGAACCTTATATCCAAATACTTTTTCTACTGAAGGGCTAGCATAAGTAATATCGCCATGATGATTTAAAACCATGATAACATCCAAAGCATTCTCAGTTAGAGATCTGAAATGTCTTTCACTTAGTTTAAGGGCATTATTTACTTTTTTAAGTTTAGTAATGTTTCTGGCCGCAGCAAAAACACCTTCCACTTCCCCATTCATGTTTCGATATACCGAAGCATTGAAGGATACATCCATGGTTCGGCCAGAAATGTGGCGAAGAGTTAGAGAATAATCTTTAAGAGATCCATAAAAGAGAGTTTTTTGATATCCTTTCATAGCCTTTTCAGGATCAGTAAAATATTGTGAGAAATCAGTACCAATAAGATCTCGCCTAGAAAGTCCCGTGCTATTTTCAGTTGCTACATTAACATCCATTATTTCTCCATTTTCACTAATGGTTACCATTGGATCCAAGCTAACTTCAATAAGATTCCTAGAATAGTTTAAAGCAGATTTTAATTCTTCTTCAACATTCATCTGCTCCCCAATATCTCTGCAACTGATAACCACACCCGTAATTTCATTTGCGTTTGAAACTGGACTAATCATTGTTTCTATCCATTCATAACTGCCTTGAATTGTTTTAAGCCTTTTTCGTATTTTTCCAGACAGTTCATTTTCTATACAGTTATTAAAACAATTTATAGTTCTTTCTAAATCTTCAAGATGCACCAATTCAAAAAAAGTATTTCCTAAAATATCTGTAGGCCAATATCCCAGTAGTTTTTTAATAGAAGGGCTAATGTAAAGGAATTTCCCATGCAAATCTAACTGTCCTACAATATCCACCATATTTTCCGTGATTAATTCCAGGTAATTTTGAGCAGCTTTGAGTTCATTTTCAATCTGATTTTTATAGACTGACATTTCTAAGGCAAAGCGGAGTTCATTATCATCAAAAGGTTTTAAAATATAATTTCTGGGCTCAGTGGGCTTTGCTCGATTCATAGTGCTTTCATCAGCAAACGCTGTGAGGTAAATAATAGGAATGTTTAAAGTATCCTTAATTTTTTCAGCAGCATCAATTCCATCGAGATTACCCTTTAAAACAATATCCAACAAGACAATATCTGGTTTTTTTTCTAAGGCTAATTCTATTGCATCTTCCCCAGAAGAAGCCACTGCAACAACATCAAAATTCCAGGATTTAAGTTTATTTTTTATTTGGAGAGCAGTTATACTCTCATCCTCAGCTAAAAGCACTTTAACCCCTGACATTCAAAACCCCTATGTTTTTAATTCCAAAATATTTTTGATTGATTAAAATTAATTTATAATTATTAAATTATCAATTAGCAAATATAATTAAATAGACTGTTTTTAAAAAAATGGAAAAATTTATTAATGACACAGCAAAAAAACTCGTTCCTAAGCTTTAGATTCACCTAAATCTTTTTTAATATTTTTAAGCTGTTTTTCAAGGCTATTTGATTTTTCGATCGCATCTTTTTTTTCCATTTCCAATATTACAATTTTTGATTCAAGATTTTCTTTAAAAGATATTGATCTTTTCTCTAATGCCAAATAATCCTTGCTTAGAGAATTATTAGCCTTTCTTAAATTCATTACCTGAGATTTTTGGGATTTAATCTGAGAATTAAACTCTTTTTCCATTTCTAAGTACTCTTTTTTAATTTTATTAGCCTGTTTTCTAAGCTGAGATTTATTTTCTCTTAAGCCCTTATTTTCTTCTAAAAGTACTTTGTACTGGCGTTCATATGTCATTAAAGAGTTTTTAAGTTCTTCAGGAGATTGATTATCTTTGACACTACCACTATGGCCATCTGATGACAATATGTCTTCACCCATATCCACAGTTAAAGATTCATTTATTTCCATTTGAATATTCAATTTGTTTTTTAGCTCTTTTTCAGAGTTTTTGAATTTTTTAATCTTTGAAATGAGCTCATTTTTTTCATTTTCTAGAGCTTTAATCTTTTTATCAAAGTTTTCAAGAAGTTTATTATTTTTCTTGATTAAATTCGCTTCTCTTATTTCAATTTCCTGGACTTTATTGGCCATTTTTTCAAATTCATTGCTCAAGATATTATTCGATGCTTTTACAGAAATTGAATTATTAGAAGTAGGAGAATTAGAAGAAATGGAATCGTTTTTCAAACTAGAATCAGATTCTTTAATATTTTTTTCAGCATCCACCGGAGAATTTTTTAAGATTTGTCCAGACGCCCAAAATATCATATTTTTATTGTTCAAATCATTTAAAAGATTTATATTCCAACTTATATAGCTATCAGAATCAATATAAGACTTAATTTTTAGATTATGCATATTTTTAGATGTTTTTACAGAATTAATATACTTAACCAGGCTGTTTTTTTCATGTCCCTCAAACATTCTTATGAAATTTTTTGAATCAGACGAATATTTTTTAAATAAGTCATCTGCAAAGAAAATAGAACCATCTTCATAAAAAACACAAATGGATCCATCGACAAGATTTAATAATGATTTTAAAAGATTTTTTTCCAATTTCAAATCATTTTCAGATTTTTTAACATTCGTAACGTCTTTAATTAGTACTGAAACGCCTTTTTTAGAGGGATATGCATTTATTTCAAAAAATTCATTGCTTGATTTTTTGTTTTGGTCTACTATGCTCAAGTGTTTTTGCTGTTTAAAAGCATCCAAATATAATTTTTCTGTTAAACTTCCCTTAATTTCTGGAAACAACACATAAATTGATTTGCCTAAAGCATTTTCAGAACCAATGCCTGTAAGATTCTCTGCAGCATCATTCCAGTGCACACAATTAAATTCAGAATCAAATACAAAAAAAACATCATCAATAGAATTAATCATCAATTCATAATCCGAGATTGGGATTTCGATTTTGTTTTTAGGGATTTTTTCATTTAAAACAGGCTCCTTTATTTTTTTAATGTGGATTAGATAACCACTAGAACTTTTTTTGTTTTTAGAAGGGATTTTATTTCCATTTAATCTTAAATATAATCCTTTTTCTATTATAACAGAAATTTCAGGATTTAGATTTAATTTTATGGGATCAAATCTTGACTCGTGATTTATATCTCCATAATCATTTAGATTAGTAACATCCCGATTAAGTCCCAAATTATCAAATAAATTAATATTTAAATCTTTAAGATGTTTAGTTTTAAAAAATTCTAAGAAAAGATTATTGGCCTGAATTAAATTTCCTTTATTATCAAAAATTGCTGTTTCTTGTGGAAATTGCTCAGACACATTGTCTATAGACTCCATAGAAATTTCAAGATTTTTTAATAGATTTATTTCATTAAAAAGAATAGATAATCCATTAAATTCCATTTTTTCGTTATTTAGTGGAGATATAACATATTTTATGGCCTTAAAATGTCCTGAATCTGTTTCAAACCAAGTCATGCCACTTAACTCTTCAGATTTAGATGCATCTGGTCCTGAAAAAAATGAAACAGGATCCAATTGTTTTTTATCAGAAACACCATTGCTATTTTGAATTGAGTTTATTTTAAGCAGTTCAGTTATATTCATTCCTAAGGCATTTTCGTCTGGAATTTTAGTTATTAATGATGCTTCAGAGTTAGTAAACTTTATTATTCCTTTACTATCTGTAACAAAAATTCCACCATCATGTTGAGGCAAATCTATAGATAAAACATTTCCACCAGCATTCCCTAATTTTTCTAGATTATGCTCATATAAAGCTTGATCGATGTTTTGCCGGAGTATATCTATATCAAAAGGCTTTAATAGGTAAGCAAATGGGCCGGTATTTTTTGCACGCTCTTGTGTATTTTTATCACCATGAGCAGTCAAGTAAATTATGGGAACTCCCATATTTTTTTTAATTTCATCAGCAGCATCAATCCCATCGATTTTGCCCTTTAGAAATATATCCATTAAAACCAAATCAGGTTTTATCTCTTCTGCTTTTTTTATGGCTTCTTTTCCTGAAAAAGCAAAAGTAGGAACATCATATCCTGCTAATTTCAACTTCCGCTGAAGTTCCATAGCAGTTAATCCTTCATCTTCTACAATTAAAATCTTTGCAGCAGGCATATAGCATATTTCCCCTTATGAGCTTTTTGAAGCATTTATTTCTCCAATAGCCCGTTATAAATATAATCTATAATAAATACACATAATATTATTATGATTTATAATATTTAATCTTAGTTATTATTTATTATGTTAGAGGATTAAACTTATTAAAATCCTTTAAATTTAAAATAAAGAATTTTAGCCATTAAAATGATTTAAAAATTTGATGATGCTTCTAACCAGATTATGATTTGATTTAGGTATTTAACACCATTAAGTGTCCTATTTAGTTATTTTAGCATCTATAACTACGTGAACAACACCCGGCGAATATTTTTTTATAACCCTCTTATTAAGAATTTCAATATCCATCCCCTCAGCAGATTTTCGGATTCTCTCCTCTGGCCTTTCAAATTTTATTTTTTCATAAACTGATTCATGATAATGGATAATTCCAGATTCGTCAAGAGCATCGACAGCAGATTTAAGATAGTCTTGAGTATTTCCAATATAACCCATCAAAACCCTATCTACAGAAAATTTAGGAGCAATATCCATAGAATCTCCTAAAACAGGACTAACAATATTCTCCACTTTATTTAATGAAACATTTTCATTTAGATAACCATAAGACACCGGATTTATTTCAATAGAATGAATTATTTCTACCTTAGAGTGAACCGCCGAGGGAATGGTAAAATAACCAATGCCCGCAAACATATCCAGTACCCTTTCATCTTCCCCAATAATATTGGCTATTCTCATTCGCTCATTGGTATTCCCTTTAGACCACATTACTCTGGCCACATCCAGATTGAATAAACACCCATTTTCACGATGTATAGTTTCAGTTTTGGAACCAGCAAGTATTTTAACATCCGGTTCTCTTTTTTTGCCACCAATATTGCCTAATTTAACCACAGTTTCAATTCCCTTCATTTCAAGAAGTTTTTGAGGATTTTTAATGTCTTTGTCCACTAATAACACATGGCCAATCTTTTTCCATTTCATAACATCAACTGGTTTTAATAATCTAGAATGGGCTATCTTCTGAAAACTTATGATCTAATTAAAATTGTATCAATTAATTAGAAATAATATATGTACTCTAATAAAAGTATTAATCTAAGTTTATCTTTATTTTAAATGTTTTAAATTTAAATTATTTAAAAATTCAAGACAAAAAAAATAACTATAAGAAATGGCCAATATGCATATTAAATTAGATAAAAATATATTTTCTAGACATTTATTGTTTAAACAAATATTATTAATGAACTCACGGGGAGTTTTAAATGAGTAAAGTAAACAGAGATGAAATTTTAAGTATTCTTGCCAAATACAACAAGAAAGACATTACAATTGCTACTTTAGGAAGTCACACTTCCCTTCATATTTTAAAAGGAGCTAAAAACGAAGGATTTAAAACTGCAGTAGTATGTGAAAAAGGGCGAGAAGTTCCATATCAACGATTTAAAGTGGCTGATGAATACATAATAGTTGATAAATTCAGCGATATTGTAAATGAAGATGTTCAAGAACAACTTCGAGCCATGAACAGTATAGTAATCCCTCACGGATCTTTTGTAGCATATGCTGGTCTGGATAGGGTCGAAAACGACTTTAATGTTCCTATGTTTGGTAATCGAGATATTTTACGCTGGGAAGCTGAAAGAGATCTGGAAAGACAGATGATGATGGAATCAGACATAAGAATGCCTCTTAAATTTGACAATTCCGAAGATATTGACCGTGCAGTTATGGTTAAATTCCCAGGAGCTCGCGGAGGAAAAGGATACTTTGTAGCATCTTCTAAAGAAGAATTTGATGCTAAAATAGCCAATATGTTAGAGCGCAAATGGATTGAAGAAGAAGATGTTCCTAAAGCCCACATCGAAGAATACGTTTCTGGTACCAATTTCTGTATTCACTATTTCTATTCCGCGTTAAATGATGAAGTGGAACTTTTAGGTATGGACAGCCGATTTGAATCAAATATTGATGGTCTGGTAAGAATACCTGCTAAAGACCAATTAGATGTTGGACTGGATCCATCTTACGTTATAACTGGTAACCACCCCGTAGTAATGAGAGAATCCCTGCTTCCACAGGTTTTTGATATTGGGGACAAGCTAGTTGAATCTGCTAAAAAATTAGTAAAACCTGGAATGAATGGTCCATTCTGTTTACAGACCATGTGTACAGACAATCTGGAAATCGTAACCTTTGAGATGAGTGCAAGAATAGATGGGGGAACCAACACATTTATGAATGGTTCTGCCTACAGTTACCTATTATTTGGAGAAGAAATGAGTATGGGTCAAAGAATCGCTCGGGAAATTAAAAATGCAATTTCTGAAGATAAACTAGAGGATTTAATCACCTAGTTTCTATATTTTCTTAAAATTCATTCTAAAACTTTCCATCATAAATTTTAATTTTAATGAATTCAACATGAATATTTTAATAATAATTTCCTTGGCTATATCCGCGTTTATAGCAACAAATATCGATGATTTATTTCTTTTAATAGTATTATTTGCTCATCCACAATATAATAATGCCTCTGTAATTATAGGCCAATATTTAGGAATTATTTCTTTGATAGCAATAAGTATTCCAATTTATATATTCAAATCATCCATTCCTGATTTTTTCATGGTTTTAATGGGTTTTATTCCACTTTCAATAGGATTAAAGAAAATTATAGATCTTTATACGCATAAAACAAAATCAATGCCCCTATTTCAAACAGAAGTTCATTTAGTAATTCTAAGGGTAGTAATTCGAGTGGAAAATTAGATAATGCTAATACTAGCGCAGATTATGAGATTTTAGTTAATGAAATTGATCAAAAAAGTTTTTTTAAAGATAATAATCTAAATTCAAGAATTTATGGTATTTTCACTTGGTTTTTTGTGGCCTTAATAACCATTTCCAATGGAGCAGACAATATAGGAGTTTATGCTCCTTTATTTTCTACTTTGGATCAAATGGAACTTTTATTAACTATTTTAATATTTTTAATTATGACTGGAATTTGGTGTTTTTTAGGTCATTTAATTATAAAAAACGAGGTTTTAGGAATTAAAATAGAAAAGTATGGGCATATAATTCTTCCTTTTGTTTTGATATTAATAGGAATAGGGATAATTGTTTCTAACTGCCTGGAAATTTAATGATTTGAAATTTATATGAAAATAGGTATTAGAAAATATAATGTGCAAAATAAAAATAATAAATCAATATTTTAACTATAAATTAAATTGAATTTGAAGTTTTTGTTTTAACAAGAAATTTATTTAAACAAAATATGGAATTAAAAGATATTTTAAAGATTTTGTGACAGTTTTTTTGTATTAAAAAGTTAAGAATAAGTCAATAATATTTATATAACATGAGGGATAATGTAGGGATAGAACTGATTTTTGACTATTATTTTTTCCTGAGGTGTTATTCTATGAATGATAAAAACACATTAAAAGGCACTACAACTGTCGGTATAACTTGCAAAGACGGAGTGGTTTTTGCTACCGAAAGAAGAGCCAGTATGGGCAATTTAGTAGCCCACAAGGTTGCCGAAAAGATCTTTAAAATTGATGATCATATAGCAACCACCATAGCTGGATCTGTTGGCGATGCACAGAGCCTAATGAAATATATACGTGCTGAAGTAGCACTTTACAAAATGAGAAACGGAGAGCAAATCAGTATTGAAGCTGCTTCTGCATTATCCGCAAATATTTTACACTCATCCAGATTTTACCCATTCTTTGTTCAAACATTAATTGGAGGAGTTGACGAAGATGGAGCTAAAATTTACTCCTTAGATCCTGCCGGAGGTATGATTAAAGATAAATTCATATCCACTGGATCTGGTTCGCCTTTCGCCTATGGTGTCCTGGAAGACAGATACACCGACGACATATATGTTGAAGAAGGTGTGGACATAGCCATTCGAGCAATTAAATCTGCAATGGAAAGAGATACTTATTCTGGAAACAGCATACAAATAGACATAATACCAGAAGAAGGATATCGAATGTACGACATAGAAAAGGTTCCAAAATGCTTCAAAGAAATTATCTAATTTTAAATTCTTTCTTTTTTCTACCATTTACTAATTAAACATCGACTTCTAAATTAAGTAAACTTAAGTTTACTACATTTTCTATTTTTTCGAAGTGATTTTATGGTTTCAGAGATTCTTGAAGAAATCAAAAAGACAATAGTACACAGATTACCCCCTAGAGTACAAGTGGCCAAAGTAGAATTCGAAGGTCCGGAAGTGGTGATTTACACTAAAAATCCAGAGATAATTACCGAAAACGGAGATTTGATTCGAGACTTGGCTAAAGACATAAGAAAACGAATAATTATACGTTCAGATCGTTCAGTTTTAGCGGATCCAGAAAAAGCAATAAATAAGATCCATGAAACTGTCCCTGAAGAAGCTAATATTACTAATATTTCATTTGATGAAGTTACCTGCGAAGTAATAATTGAAGCCCGTAAGCCGGGTTTAGTTATTGGTAAATACGGTGCTACTTCTCGTGAAATTGTAAAAAGAATTGGTTGGGCTCCAAAAATATTAAGAACACCCCCAATTTCATCTGAAATAATTCAGAGGATTAGAAGAACTCTCAGAAAGAACAGCAAAGAACGTAAAAAAATACTACAAGAATTAGGACATCGAATCCATCAGGAAATTAAATACGACAATGATTGGACGCGTATAACATCCATGGGTGGATTTAGAGAAGTTGGACGTTCTTGTTCGCTTTTACAAACTCCCAATAGTCGCGTTCTTCTTGATTGTGGTGTTAATGTAGCTGGAGGAGATGATAAAGGTTCATATCCATTTTTAAATGTTCCTGAATTTGTTTTAGGTGATTTAGATGCAGTAGTCATAACTCACGCACATTTAGATCACTCTGGTTTCTTACCTTACCTATATCACTATGGATATGAAGGGCCAGTATATTGTACCACTCCTACCAGAGATTTAATGACTCTTTTACAATTGGATCACATTGACATAGCTCACAGAGAGGATGATCCACTTCCATTCAATGTAAAACACGTTAAAAAGAGTATTAAACACACAATTACCCTGGATTATGGAGAAGTAACAGACATCGCCCCCGATATCAGGTTAACCTTACACAATGCAGGCCACATATTAGGGTCTGCAATGGCCCACATGCACATTGGAGACGGCCAACACAACTTGGTTTATACCGGGGACTTTAAATATGAACGAAGCAGGCTTTTAGAGCCAGCCGTTACTAAATTTCCTCGAATAGAAACCCTAATTATGGAAAGTACCTATGGTGGGCACGAAGATGTTCAACCTTCCCGAAATTCGGCAGAAAAAGAAATGGTTAAGACTATCTATCACACCTTGAAAAGAGGCGGAAAGATTTTAATTCCAGTATTTGCAGTAGGTAGGGCTCAGGAATTAATGATTGTGCTGGAAGAGTACATTAGAAATGGGTTAATTGATGAAGTTCCTATTTACATTGATGGAATGATTTGGGAAGCAACAGCAATTCACACTGCTAGACCCGAATACTTGAGTAAAGATTTAAGGGATCAAATTTTCCATATGGGACGTAATCCATTTATTTCTGAGGTTTTCCATAAAGTAAATGGAACCAATGAAAGAAAAGAAATCGTGGAAGGCGAACCAGCCATTATTTGAGCCACCTCAGGAATGCTTAGTGGTGGAAATTCTGTAGAATACTTCAAATGGTTATGTGGAGACGAGAAAAACTGCCTGGTCTTTGTAGGATATCAATCTGAAGGTTCATTAGGTAGAAGAATACAAAAAGGCTGGAAGGAAATTCCACTAAAAGAAGATGGTAAAACTACGGTCCATCACGTTAAAATGAACATTAAAACCATCGAAGGATTTAGTGGGCACTCTGACAGACGGCAGTTAATGGATTACGTACGTAGATTAACCCCGAAACCGGAAAAAATACTAATTTGTCATGGTGACAATTATAAAACTCTGGATTTAGCTTCCAGTATTTACAGAAGCTATAAAATAGAAACAAAAACACCTATGAATCTGGAAACAGTTCGAATTCAATGAAATTGAATTAAGTTTGAATTTTGAATAAACAGAGCTAGAGTTTAATGAATCTATTAATAAATATAAAAAATATCAAATTAAATACTAAATAAAATTGGTGATTAAATGGTAACCTATTCTGATTCAGGTGTGGATATAGATTTAGAAGAAATAACCGTTTCTCATTTAACTGCAAAACTAAAAGAAACGCTTAAATGGCAAGATATTATCACAGAAAGTGGTCATTTTGCAGCCCTTGTACGTTTAGGTGATAAGGCAATAGCTATGAGTACTGATGGTGTAGGCAGTAAAATTTTAGTAGCTAAGATGATGGAAAAGTACGACACTGTCGGAATTGACTGCATAGCCATGGTAGTTAATGATATACTCTGTGTAGGGGCCGAGCCCCTCGCGTTAGTAGATTATTTAGCCGTGGAAAAGCCTGACCCCGAAGTAGCTACTCAAATCGGAGAAGGGTTGGTCAAAGGAGCTAATTTATCAAAAATAGCCATTATTGGCGGAGAAACGGCTTCACTACCAGGAATAATAAATGATTTTGACCTGGCTGGAACCGGAATTGGTCTGGTAGATGTGGACAAAATAATTACTGGTGAGAAGATAGAAGAAGGTAATGTCCTTATTGGAATAGAAAGCAGTGGTATTCACAGCAATGGTCTGAGTCTTGCTCGGAAAGCTTTATTTGAAGAAGGCCAATTGGCAATTGATGATCCACTTCCCGGTTTTCCTGATTTAAAAGTGGGAGAAGAACTTTTAACACCAACGGCCATTTATGTTCAGCCAGTAGTTGAACTTTTAAGAAGCTCTGTAGAAATACATGGTCTGGGCCATATCACTGGTGGCGGATTTAATAACCTTAAACGCCTGAAAAAAGGTGTTGGTTATTATATATCAAATCTTCCAGAACCTCAACCAATTTTTAGATCAATATACTCTTTAGGAGTACCAATAGAAGAAATGTATCGTGTTTTCAACATGGGGATAGGTTTTGTTGTAATTTTAAAAGAAGAAAATGCAGAAAAGGCCATGGAAATTCTCAATAAACATGTTAAAGTTCATTTAATTGGTAAGGTAACTGATGATGCAGAAAAAATCAGCATAAAAACGTTTGATGGGCAAGAGCTGGAAATGTAATGAGTTAGGATGTAAATACTTGAATAGGAATATAATTGGAATAAAATACAATTTATTCTATTTTAAATTTTTTAAAATAAATAAGAATTAATATAATGAATAATTTGATTTAAAAGCACTGTAAAAGTACCATATAATTTTTTAATAAATTTATAAAATGAAAAAAAAAGTTATGTAAATCTATTAATCAATCAAATCTCAAAAAGGTGATTTCATGAAAATAACCCCTGAACAAGAAAAATCAATAATTACAGAGATACTCACCAGACTGGATGTTTCTAAAGAACATGCAGAAATAGTTGCTGAGGTGACCCTAGACGCCGATCTTAAAGGTTTTACTTCCCACGGAATAGGCAGATTCCCTCAATACGTAAAAGGACTTGAATCTGGAACTATTAAAACTCAGGGAAACATTGAAATAGAAACTGAAACTGTTTCAACTGCCCTTATAAATGGGAATCACCTTTTTGGGCATTTTGTGGCAAATAAAGGAATGGAATTAGCTATAGAAAAAGCCAAAGAAAACGGAATAGGTATGGTGGGAATTCACGACTCCAATCACTTTGGCGTGGCCGGGTATTATTCGGATAGGGCCATTGAGCAAGATTTGATTGGAATAGTTACTGCCAATACCGAACCTGCTGTGGCCCCTATTGGAGGTAAGATCCCTATTCTCGGAACTAACCCCATAGCCATAGGCGTGCCATCCAATAAGCATTATGTCTCCGTGGATATGGCCACTTCTGCTTCAGCAAGAGGAAAATTATTAGAAGCCGTGCGTAGGGGAGAAGACATACCAGAAAATGTGGCCCTGGATTGTGAAGGAAGGCCAACTATTGATCCTAAAGAAGCATTAAAAGGATCTATTTTGCCATTTGGAGCCCATAAGGGTTATGCTTTAGCATTTATGATTGAAATTTTGGCCGGGCCTCTAGTAAAAGCAGCTTTTGGTACGGGAGTAAAGGGAACCGCTAATCCATCCGAGATGTGTACTAAAGGTGACTTAATGATGGCCATAGACCCCTCCCAGATGGGAGATCTTGAAATCTTCAAAGATCAAGTTGATGCGTTTATTGGTGAAGTTAAATCCACGGATAATGTTTTTATCCCTGGAGACATGGAAGTAATGAATATCAAAAAACATCAGGCTGAAGGAATTGAAATTGATGATATTCTAGCTCAGCAGTTTAAAGATATTTCACAGGAATTAGATCTGGATTTAGATGGAATTTTTTAAATAAATTCTATAATTAAATAATTTTTTTTACATTTTTATAATTCCTTAAAAAATAAAGAATAAACTAAATAAATAGAATAGATATTATCTAAACCAAAATAAATAATTGATAAATATCTAATTAATGAATTAATTAGAAATAAATTATTTAAAACATTTATTTAGAAACAAATAATAAAAAATCCCTTAAATAATATTTCATTAAACATTCTATAATTTTATTTAGATTTTATTAAATTTAATCAATGAGTGAGGGTAATAATGGACAGTACACAAGCAGTTTATCAGGCACTCAAAGAAGCAGGTATAAATTTCATAGTAAGTATTCCCTGTGTTAATTTAGGTAAGCTGCTAGAAATAGTGGAATGTGATAGTGAAATAACGCATGTACCAGTTACCAGAGAAGAAGAAGGATTTGGAATTGCTGCGGGAGCTTATATGGGTGGTATGAAACCAGCGATTCTCATGCAAAATTCAGGACTGGGAAATTCAGTCAATGCACTGGCCTCACTTTATCAACTTTATAAAATACCAATTCTCATGGTTATGAGCCACCGCGGAACAGAAGGTGAGTTTATGAGTGCCCAGATACCCATGGGTAAGGCCACTCCCCTAGTTTTAGAATCTCTGGAACTGCCTTACTTCAAACCCGATACCCCTGAAAAAGCTTTAAAAGATATTGAAAAAGCATGGGAAATAGCTGAGTCTAAGGGAGTTCCTGTGGGAATATTGCTGGAAATTACGTTCTGGTAATGATTTTAGGTTTTCAAGAATAAAAATTGAAGTGA
>CAYUFT010000020.1:0-26176 GCA_964444115.1 uncultured Methanobacteriaceae archaeon | reverse complement strand
GGCTTAATCGAACCCCAATAGCAGTAGCCTCCGCCAGGATCAAACGGATTTGCTATAAGTTAATAAATATTAGGGAAGTACACAAAACGTATATAAAGAATTGGATGAGTATGCAATATTAATTTAGTTACAAAGTAACTGAATATCACCACACTACTACCAAAAAACCAACATCAAACAACAAACACTGTATGCCAATGGCAAAGGTTTGAGCCCTCATTTAAAATCGTATTCAAATAAATTTATAATCATATAGCCACATGCGGAAAAACAGCCATTCATAGAACGATAAAAATCGCACTCCGGCCGACGCCTTATGCATCGTGGCACATACTATACACGACACTCAAAGAAACACAAAATTATTAGAAATATTTGCAAAATAAATGAACTTATTACAAGATCATTAAAACAGTTTATTCAAGTCTTCAAGTGTAATAATAATTAAAGATATCCTTAACATATATATTTTTGGATTTTCTAATAGAATTTAATATGAATTTTTTTAAAATAAACTTGCAGATTTATTTGTTTTTTTTAGATATTATGAATTAATTATAAATTTTTAGTATTCCTAATTCCGTATTCATAATAAGTCAATTCACTTTTTTAAACAATTTTTAGACTTTCTTTGAATTCATTTTCCTTATTTATTATAAGCGCAGATTTAAAGAAAAAAGAAAAGGCAATTAATCACTATTTAAACCTTTCGATTGCATCTAAATCACAAAATATTTTTATACTCCCAATAGATTTTAAAGAGGTGATATATTATGAAGTTCGGTATCGAATTTGTTCCAAATGAGCCAATTGAAAAAATTGTAAAGCTTGTAAAACTGGCAGAAGATGTAGGATTTGAATACGCCTGGATCACTGACCACTACAACAATAAAAACGTATATGAAACCTTAGCATTAATTGCTGCAGGAACTGAAACTATTAAAATGGGACCTGGTGTGACCAACCCATACGTGAGAAGCCCTGCTATAACTGCTTCCGCAATTACCACCCTAGACGAACTCTCCAACGGAAGAGCAACTTTAGGTATTGGACCTGGTGACAAAGCTACCTTTGACGCCCTGGGAATTGAATGGACTAAACCTGTAAGTACTATTAAAAGCGCCATCACCATGATGGAAACCATGATGGCGGGTGGAAAAACCGAAAGTGGTGCAAGCTTAATGGGTACCAAAGCTGTCCAAGAAAAGATCCCAATTTACATGGGTGCTCAAGGACCAATGATGTTAAAAACCGCTGGAGGATTCTCTGACGGTGCATTAATTAACGCATCAAACCCAAAAGACTTTGAAGCTGCTGTACCTCTAATTAAAGAAGGAGCAGAAGCAGAAGGTAAATCCATATCAGACGTTGACATAGCAGCATACACTTGTTGTTCCATAGATGACGACGCTGGTAAAGCATTAGGTGCTGCAAAAATCGTTGTTGCATTCATCGCAGCAGGATCCCCACCACCTGTATTCGAAAGACACGGACTAGCCCCTGACACAGGAGCTAAATTCGGAGAATTCTTAGGTAAAGGTGACTTCGGTGGAGCAATCGGAGCAGTTACTGACGAACTCATGGATGCATTCTCTGTTGTAGGAACCCCTGCAGAATTCGTACCAAAAATCGAAGCTCTCGGTGAAATGGGTGTAACCCAATACGTAGCCGGTTCTCCAATTGGACCAGACAAAGAAAAATCCATAAAATTACTGGGAGAAGTTATATCCAGCTTCTAAATCCAATAATTTTCTTTTCTTTTTATTTTTGACTATGATTTAATAAAATAAATTAAACTGGTTTTAATCCAATCTAAATTTAATATCTGATTTTAATAATTAAAAAAAATTATCATTCCATAGAATTCTATTTTGATGATTAAAAACAAATTTAGTTCTAATTAAATTATTCTGTTTCTAATATTATATTTCCTGCAAATTTTTAAAGTTAAATCACTGATTTTCTTCTGATAGTAAGGTGAAGGATAATTCGAATTGTCAAAAATGGCCCTTGTTTTGATTAAAACTTCAGGAAAATGTTCTGCAAGAGCATCATAATATTTCATCCGAGAATCATTGCACTGGTCACCAAATAAAGTCATTCCTCCACTAAGGACAAAATCTCCACCAAATTCCTTCACGTTTTTTATAATAAAATCAATTTGATCTGCTGTGTCTGATAGAAATGGTAAAAGAGGCATTAAACAAGCACCGACCAAAAATCCCTCCGCTTTTAGTTGGGCCATTGCTTCCAACCTATCCAAAGGAGAAGGTGCCGCAGGTTCGAATATCCTTGCCATTTCATTATCCATGGTAGAAAAAGAAAAGGTAATTATGGTGCCATTTCCTAATCTGGTAGCAAGATCTTCTGGTAATTTAGCAGATTCATTAATCTTTTTTAATAATTCCATATCCCTCAAAATAAGGTTAGATTTAGTAGATAAATTAAGGGGAAAATGAAAACGATAAATAATTTTCAGTAATTCTCGAGTTATTTTTAAGTCTTTTTCCTGATGCAGGTAAGGATCTGTGGCAGAACCTAAAGCTATGATTCCATATTCTTTTTTTCTGGCCCTATTTTTTAGTTGGCGGTACAATACTTCTGCAGCATTGATCTTCACTGATAAATCCTTGGGAATTTTAGATCCATACTTACTCCCATTAACATAGCAGTAAAGACAGTTAAAAGAACATCCCAAATAAGGATTAAGAGTATAATCCTCTAAAAATAAATTATCTCTTTTTTTATGTTTGTTAAGAACAGATTTTGATTTTATTTCTTTAATCAATTCTTATCACCAAAATAATTCATTAATTAATTATAAAAAAATTATAGGATTATTCATTTATTATTTATAGATTGAAGATTATCTCTATCAATATCGTAATTATCTTCTAAAATAAAATTAAATCCAAATTTACTTTTTATATATGATAGAGCCTCACTTTCAGATTTAACTGCAAAATTATACCTTTAATGTACTTTAATTATCTCTTCCAATGATTTTTTAACCAGATCATCATTTTCCCAGTTTTTTAAATCTAAAACAACTGTTTCTAAGCATCCTTCTTTGTAACTTATCTGGCCAATAACATGAATAATCATATTTCGGACTCGAGGAGTAACTTCATCTTGGAGTTGGTGAAGAATAGGTAAAACATCTTCTGGATGAGTTCTCCCCCTTAATTCAATTCCATGCACCATTAATCGCCTGATTTCGGGGTCAAGATGATTTATAAATCTTTGAGCAAATATTAAAGTTGGTTGGGGATTTTTTTCACCCATTTTCTTTAAAGAACCCATTATAGCACTTTTAACTTTGTGACTATTGTCATTTAATGCCATCTCAAAAAGAGGGGCCACCGTATCAAATTCATGTTTGCCAATTTCACCCCAAGTAAAAACCGCGGTCTGTCTCTGTTTTTCATCGGGACTTTTATATAATAATTTAGATGTTGAGATTATTTTTTCCTGAAAATCAGAATCGTTCAAGTATAGCCTACTTAAAATAAGATAAAGATTTTTACGAATGTGAGAATCATCATCAGAAGCATATATGAAAGTATTTGAATTTTCTAAAATTTCATCCTTTTTAAGCTCCAATTTCAATTCTAATTCCATATTTTGAACAAATTTTATCCTTTCTTCCTTGGAAAGATCATAAAACCCCATTTTAAATCCTCAATAAAAAATATTATTTTTACAATTTGATACATATCTTATTATAAAAATTTATTAAATTCTAATTCTTCTAAAATTCTAATCAATAATACTTCAGATAGTCTTAATAATTATATCTAATTAAATATCTATTTTACTCCTGATTTTCTATGCTATTAAATTCTCAATATAAAAAACTATAACTAATATTTAATAGCTGATTAAAAAAATTATATTTGCAATATCTATATCAACATTTAAATTCAATATAAAAATATTAAAAAATTCATATGTTATTTATCTATTTATCACATTAAATATCATCTAAAGGGAAAAATATGAAAATTCAAGAACTTTCACAAGAAATAAGGGCTAAAGCTCTAAAAAGAATAAAAGAAAAAACTCCTCAAGAACTTTCAGCCACTTGGTCACATGAAGACCTCACTTATTCTGGTGAAGGGCCGACCATATTCATGATTTTACCAACAACTGGTTGTGCATGGGCACTCGCTGAAAGTGGAGGTTGCACCATGTGCAGTTACATCTCAGAGTCCAGTTTAGAACCAGTTTCAGCTTCAGCATTAGTTGAAATTTTTAATGACTTGCTTGGGAGATACGACTTAAATGAGCCGACTGCGATAAAGATATTTACTTCAGGAAGCTTTTTAAATCAAGGCGAATTTCCTTTAGAAGCGAGAACCGAAATATTGAATACTTTAGATGGGCTAGAAAACGTCACCGAAGTTATTGTGGAATCAAGACCAGAATATGTTACTAAAGAAGAAGTTTTAAATTGTTGTTCTCTGATACCTGGTAAGATATTTGAAATAAGTATGGGCCTGGAAACCAGCAATGATTATACCAGAGAATTCAAAGTAAATAAGGGTTTTACTCAGCAAGATTTTGAAAATGCCGTGGATGTTATTAAAGGCCTTAAAAAGGATTATAATGTTAAATCAAAAGCATATATTCTTATAAAACCTATTTTAACTTCTGAAAAAGATGCTATTGAAGAAGCCGTGCAGACAGCTATTTATGCTGAAGAAAAAGGAGTTGATAGAGTTTCATTCTGCCCATCAACCATCCATAAAGGAACTGTCATGGAAGAACTCTGGAGAAAAGGATCTTACCAGCCCCCTAGAGTATGGAGTGTCTTAGAAGTCCTGAATAGAGTTAGAGAATCTGTAAAAATACCATCAATAATGGATACTTCTGGTTTTGGAAGTCGGAGAGGCCCTTACAACTGTAAAAATTGCAATGATAAATTAAAAAAGATAATAATGAAATCTAATCTTGATCAAAGTACTATAAAAAATTTCAAATGCGATTGTAAGATTGAATGGGAAACAGAAACAAAATTTGGTGATATTAACCGGTCCCCCTCCCGCATACAATATCCAAAGAATTAAATTTGAGGAATCTAAATAGGAGTAATTGGTTATTAAACTCATTTCTAATTTTTAATCAAATAATAGTAAAAAATTATAGATAATTAGTTAATTGTGGAATAGCATTCTAATTTAAGATTTTCTAAATTAATTACTTAATAGAAACAAATAACTAATAAAAGAGCTGATTGAATGAAACAGACCCCTGAAACTTCTGGAAAATTCGCAACTTGCTTGAATTGCATTGATGGTAGAATACAATTTCCAGTTTTAAACTGGATAAAAATTAATTACGGAATTCCCTTTGTGGATATGATTACCGAACCAGGTATAGTGAATATATTTTCAAATGACCATGAGCATGGCAACAGTTCTCTTTTTGAATCCATACTGGAAAAAGTTAAAATTTCATTAAATATCCATGATTCCAATATAATATTCCTAGTCGGGCATGATGATTGTGCAGGTAATCCCGAAAGCCCACAAGTACAAGAAACTCAAATAAAAAAATCTGTTATGAATTTAAAAGATAAAATAAAAGATATGAATCCGTCCTGTAAAGTAATAGGCCTATGGGTACCTTTAGAGAAAGATTTATTCTATGATTCTTCTTTAAAAAAACGCTATTTAGAAAAAAATTTAGCAGAAGTGGATATTGTGAAAAATATAAAAATTATATTAGAATTATAATCTATTAAGCTAAAAATTTAAGCTAAAAATGAAATTTAATTATGAATAAATATCTTACACTCCTAAATGCATTATTTTTTATTAAAATTAATTAATAGAATATTTAGATTAAAATAGAAATTATTAAGTAATTATTAATTTCGGACTTATAAAACCACGAGAATAAAAAATGATTGGAATAAGCGCTGATTTTGACCCGGTCCATAAAGGCCATGTTAAACTCATTCAAAAAGGAAGGAAAATAGCAGAAGAGACTGGAGATGAAGTTGTAATCTATCTTAACAAAGGTTATAGTGCTAATCACGCCCCATTTTTTGCTGATTATGAATCTAGAAAGGAAATGGCCCTTAAAGCCGGGGCAGATAAAGTAGTACCTATTGAAGGCCTGCATCAACGTCTAACACTGGCATATAGTGTGCCCATTAGGATAGCTATGATGATTGAAGATGGTGCTGTGGATTACGTAGATGCTGCTGGAGTGAATGTTTCAGTTCCTATGCTTACCAAACAGGCTAAAAAATTCGCCAAAAAGGGAATATTCAGTGGTATTCCTCGAAATCTTCCTAATAGAAATGTTATTAGATGGTTTGCTGTAAATGAGTTCCTATATACTAAATATCAGCGCAAAATGCGTTTCCATATTATCGACGAACTTTCCATGGGAGGAAAGGTTTCTGGAAGGGAAATAAGACGACAGATTATTGAAAATGATATGGAAATTCCTTCCCAACTGGATCAAGTTCTTCCCCAAAGCACCATCAAGATTTTGGAAAAAGGAATTAGAAAAGGGACTATTCCTGGAGAAAGAAACTTGGCCACAATTACTAAAAGAATGAACACCTATTCTCGCTCTAAATTAACTGAAATTGCTCATTTAAATGCAGATGCTATTAATTCTATAATTAAAGGAAGGTTTTATCGAGAAGAAGATCAAGTTTGGGCCACTTTCAGGAAAGCAGGTTACGGACCAGTTCTCACCAGGTTAGCAGTGAGTGCTATTGAAGAAGAAGTGACTAAAAAAGAGGTTTTAAAGTTAATCGAGTCCTATGAAAAGCAAGGCGTGATTCCTCCAGATCAGAAAGTGAATAAAGTTATAGAAAGGGCTTGGTTTGTTTCTCAAAAGAATGAACATAATTTAAGTGCTAGTGAAGCCCATGATAAATTCCGAAAAGGAATTGAACTTCAAAAAAAGCCGTGCATGACCTTTGATGCAGGTTTAAGTATTAGGAGTTTTGAAGTGGAAGAATTAAAGTCTGGTATGAATGCTGGAATTTACGTTGATCAAAATGGGGTTCTCGCTTGTGAAATTAGAACTGAGAAAAAGAAAATAAAAAGTCCTTTAAAGTTACCTGCAGAAATGGCCACTTATCTGCGGCTTTTAATTGATTCTCACTTTATTCCGGTAAAAGCAGAGGTTGTGGAAAAGGAGAGAGGAATAAGAATTAGGATAACCGTTGATAATTAATAGAAATATATAATAATCGAAATCAACAAAGAATTGGAAATTATTTTCAAATCCTATTTTTAAAAATCTGGTTCTTGAAATGATGCATCTTCCCTTACTTCAACTACAGGACAGCTCCATTTTTTACAGAATGTCATTACCATTTTTCCTTTATCAGTATTTATATAAACTCTCCAGCACTCATCATCATATGATTTAAAATCAATTTCTAGGATTTTTTTACCAATGAGCTTCTCCAGTGTCTGTTTACATTCTTTTATTTGATCATCAGAAAAATACAAACCATTCACCCCATAATTTCTTATTAATGTTAAGTGCTAAAAATTTACATATTATTAAATTCACTATAATATTTTATGTTTTATCTATTTCTAATAATTTATGATTCTGAAACTAAGGGAATTGAGAATTATTGATGATTTAATGGGAATTAAAATTGAAATTATACTGTTGATAAAAAAGTTATTCTAAATTTTTATTTCGTGAATAACTTGCATGAAAATTTATTTATATAGTTGCTTAAAAAGCTCTTTATACGATTTAAAATCTGAAATTTCAGTTAAATCTTTATTTTTATATGATTTATTAAAAGTTTTATTTTGATGAAGAATAATTTCAAACATGTTTTCAATTGCTTCGGCCATTATGGGATTAGTTTCCTCAGATAAAAGATTCTTAACTTCATCCATTTCTTCATATCTTCTTTTGGCATGTTTAAAGCTAGTTATTAATCTAGAATCAGCTGAATTTTTAAATTGAGGCCCTTCAGTTTCACCAATAATTTCCAGAACTTCTTCATCAATTCCCATCTTATATGCTGCCGAAATTGTCTCCCAAAGAAGAGCAGATACTCCTTTAGTATAAGAACTTCTCAACATTTTTATTTGAGAACAATTTCCAATCTCATTGCCCATTATTTTTATGTTCAAACCATAATCATTTAAAACAGCAAAATCACGGGCCGATTCACCACAAGCAATTATTGGAACATTATGGCCATTTCTTTTTACACTGCCAATAATGGCCGCATCCACAGTTTTTTTATTTTCCATCAGTGCCAGTGCCTCCAAGACAGTAGATGGGGAAATATTGTTAATATCTACATAAATTCCTCGAGAATATTTTCCTATCTCTCTGGCTACTTCAACTGCAGTAGATGGGGTAACGGCCGAAATAAGTATTTCAGAAGTTTCAGCGAGTTCTCTATAACTATCACAAATAGTTACGCCCATTTCAAGAGCTTTATTTTTAGTAGTGGCACTTCTACCATATAAACAAGTGAAAACAGTCACACCATTATCTAAAAGCCCTTCTGAAAAAGTAGAAGAAACCTCGCCAAATCCTAAAAAGCCTACTTTCATAAATTACACCAAAATAACTATTTTACTAAATATCTGCACTAGGAATGATTATTGATTACAGGATAGTAAGAATTTAATCTTAATATTCTATTATAGAATTCTAATAAATAAATCTATAATTTTTAAGAAAATAATAAAAAGAAAATTTAAACTTAAAATTTAGGTTTAAGATAGGGCTAGCCAAATCATGTGAATTCCAGCCCCAGTGATTAAAATTCCGGAAATCTTTCTTATTAAATCAGCTTTTTTGGTCAATCTTTCAACATTTACACTGGAAACTAATGCACCAAGAACAAATATGCTAATGGAAAAGCCGGCGGTGTATAAAAGTAAATTTAAAGCACTGTAAAATGCATTCCCCGTCGAAATGCTGAAAGTGATTAAAGCTATAAGATAAGAACCATAGCAAGGGGCCCAAGCCAGCGAAGTTAAAAGCCCCCACATGAAAGAGCCTATTACTCCTCTCCTTTTAGAATCTGGATTTAATGAAAATTTAAAAAGGTTTCTATTAGCAATGACCATCATTCCCAATGCAATCAGTATTAGGGAAGCTATTATTCTAAAATAATGGAGATAATAATTTATGGCTGCAGTGAAAACTATAGTCAATACTATAGTTATGGTAAAAATTAAAAAAAGGCCCATTACAAAAGCTAAAATTTCAGTTTTTCTACGCTCTACCAAAGTGTAACCAATTAAAATAGGTATAACTGGTAAAACACATGGAGATAATACTGAAGCGATTCCGGCTAAAAATGATAATAACGGGACAATATCCATTTAAAATCTCCAAAAAAATCATTTGAGTTTATTATAGTACACTTAAAAGTTGGTCAGAAGATTGGTATCCTTCAATTCTTTTGGTTTCTTCCCCATTGGAGTTCATGAAAATCAAAGCAGGAATACTATATATTCCATATTTAGAAGATAATTCAGGGTTAGTATCGACATCTATTTTTACAGCCACATAATTTTGGGCCAACTTTTGTTTTACTTGATTATTCACTAAAGCTTCTGATTCTAGCTGCTGGCAGGCCTGGCACCAGCTGGCCGAAAAAACTGAGAATATTGGTTTTTTTGTTTTTTGAGCCTCTGATATGGCTACATCAAGATTATTATACCATTTCAGCTCATAAGATTGATTAGATGTCTCATTATCCGCTGAATGCGAATTATTACTTTGGGGAACGGTTAAAACCATTGTTACCCCAGTTATTAAACTGATTAATAAAGCAGCAATAATCCAGGTTTTTAGTGAAATACTCATACATTATGATATGCAGTTGCTAAACATATAATTTATTATATCTCCATTACTGACATTTTAATTCAAAAAATGGATTATGAATTAATTAAATTTTAAAATGGATATTATAAGAAATATATTAAAATAAAATTAGATTTTAATTATAATTTAACTATAACACTAGAACCTTCTGCAACCCCCAGATCCCTGGAAGTAGGACTGCATTTTGTACTTAAAAGACAAAATACTGGTTTTTCTCCAAAATCAATTTCACTAAGCCCCTCATAATTACCTAAACCTTTAGATATGATTAATTCTGCATTGTCAAGCATGTGTTGAAATTCAGAGGATACTTGCTCATAAATAACACCTATAGAATCCGTGCCTGTGGATACCAGTTTTGCCATTCCATCAAGGCCCACTTGATAAGCATCATTTAAACAAGCGTCATTAAGTATAGGCTTTTCTTTTACAGCTACAGTTACTTCCACATCATATTCTTCCATCTTTTTAATTAATAATTTGTCAAAAACAATTTCTCCAGTATTATCCGCCAGATAAAGAACCGTTTTAACTGATTTAAGTGATTTTTCAAGTTCTAGAGTGTGATTTATCACTAAAGGTTTCTTAAGTGTATCCACCATTAAATTTGATGGGTCACAATTTACTCCCAGAGCGCCAAAATCTATTAAATTGCCAACAATGGCTGCTTTAACAAACATTTCCAAATTTTCTTCGCCGTGGAGAAATTCTATTAATTGAGGAAGGAAATCTTCTGCAATTTCATTGCACTTTCCTTTAATATGTAAATATGGATCATTATTGCCTGTTTTTTCTTTAATAATGCGATGAATACTGGTTCCAATGACATTAGAAACAGCACTTTTATGAAATTCACGACCTAAAAAAGCAGTTATTTCAGTCATGATTTCAATTTTCAGATTTTCATCATCAGTGGCCAAATCCAGGGCCTCTTGGGCCTGTCTAAGAAAACAAGGCGCGCATTCGTAATAAATTTTCATTTAATCACACCATCTATTAAAATAAATAATTTAATAAATTAAATAAAGATATTAATCCATATTGTTAAGAGTTAGATAACTATGGGATTACTCTTAATTTTAAAATTAACCACCATATATAACCTTAATAACTTCAATAATATCCCCATCAGCAATAATTTCTTCCTCTATGACAATTTGGCCATTTTTTTTAACAACCACAGTTTCCAATGGAAAATCCATCTCATCTAAAACACTTTTAATTGTTGTTTCATTAGAAAAATCTATAGATTCTTTTTCATCACCAATGATTAATGTGAATTTCATTTAATCTCCTCTAAAATTTTTGTAGTATTTTAATTGAATAGACAAATTGCATTAAATCATTCGTTTATTTCACTGCTAAAAATACAGGCCCTGCACAGTTCATTGGCAGAGGGCTCACCACAGCGAGTACATTTTCCCATATTAAATTCTTTAGTGAATTCTTTTTTTATAACTGGTTTTAGCTTATCAAATCCTCTTAATGTTGAGTACATGATAGTGGGATGGTTTTTAGACAATTGCTTTATAAATTGACCCACTTCGCCTCGGAAAGAATCACTGGCATAAGGACAACCTGCAAAATGAACTTCCAGATCTCTGGCCAGTACATAAAGAGCTACTTCTTTTTCTGGAATCTCCCTAAGTGGTTTAATCTTCACTGTGAACATTTCACTTTTGGAACTGGTTTTAGGGCCAATTCGGGTGAGATTTTCAATGTTTCCTTCTAAATAATTCATTAATATGGCCTGGGTTTCATCATCAAGATTATGACCAGTGGCAATTTTAGTTGCTCCAACATTTCTAGCTTCTCTATTTAAAATCCAGCGTCTGAAAACACCACAGTAAGTACAGGCTCCTCTTTGAGAAGAGGCCACCATTATATCATCCAGCGTGGTATCAAAGGAGTCTTTAAAAGTAACTACATTATGTTCTATCCCTAAACGTCGGGCATGATCACGAGCTATTCTTACCCCATCTTCACGATATCCTTTAATGCCTTCATCAATGGTTATCGCAGTCATATCAATTATATTTCGTTCATAAAGTGAATTTAATATATCCAGAACCATCACACTGTCTTTACCACCAGATAGGGCTACCAGAACTTTATCGCCCTTATCAATAAGTTTGTACTTGCGAATATCTTTCAATACCTTTTGCTGTGTTCCTTGAATAAAGCAATCCTGGCAAAGTCGCTGCCCAGAATGTTTTTTTTCAATAATAACATCAGGGGCACCACATTTGGTACATGTTTTCATTTTTTTACTCCAAAAATATCAAACTGATTTAATACCTATTTAAAATCTTGATTTTAATAATTAAGGATTTAAAATATTTAATTAAAATTTTAGATTGAATAAATGTCCTTCTTATTGAAATTTAATAAAATTAATTCAAATATTTTTTTATGTAGGTATAATATAATTGTAGATATAAATATTTAGAATATATTAAATTTAATTATTTTTAGAACTTTATTTTGATTATCCATATAAAATATTATTTTTATTAGACATACACTTCAAGTGTAAAAAAATACACTAATTGTGAAATTTAGACAAAAATTTAAATTAAATAGAAAAAGGTTTTTTAAATAATTCAAAGTCTTGAGTATAGTTTTTCCCAGTAATCATTGCAATTTCTGCTTTTTGAAGTTCTGAACCCAAATAAGCCGCATGCTCCAGACGACTAACCATCTGGCGGTTTAAAAGTTCTTCATATATCTTTTTAGCTGATTGACCAACAATGGCCACCTCAGGTTCCATATTTTTATAGTGAACAACCATTATCTCATTATCATTTATCATGATCTTAAAACTTCCAGCCTCATCCTGCACGAATTTTTTAGTTCCCTCAGCTTCAAAAACTGGAACATCAAATTCTTCCATCACTTTCTCAGGAAGTCTCTTATCCTTGAAAACCAGGAGATTAATTCCCAGATCTTTAGGGATAGAACTCCTATTTTTAGCTAAAAACATCATTTTAGAGGATACAGCAAGTTCATAAACGCTGCGAACTGTTTTACCACTTTCTTCAGGAGTAAATAATATACTAGCCCCTAATTCCATAGCTATGCCTGAGAGAAGAGAATTAACACCTGTTGAATCTGTGTCTAAAAGCTCTGTAACATTACCAACACCGAAAAAAACAGGTTCTGAATTTTTATCATGATACTGATGGCAGGCCATTATAGAATCAACAATACTCCTACTGTTAATAGGATCAAGAATTAAATCAGCTACCACATCTATGTTTTTACATTTTTCTCGAAGCTCTTCCAACGAACTGACTCTTTCCTCCACAGTATGAGGAACCAATCCCCTTTGGAAATCAGTGGGAAGAATAACAGCTGGAATTTGCTTTTCTTCCATCAAAGGCAGCACTTCTTCACAATTTCCATGATCTAAACTTAAAACCATATCAACACCTGATTTTACCGCAGATTCAATCTCCATTGGGTTCAAAGTGTCGATACTTACTGGAATATCACCAGCTATCTGTTTGAGAGTTGAAACCATTTCTGGAATTTTATGAGCCAGATTTTCACCAGCCACCATTCCAATATCAACCATATCAGCTCCACTTTTGATGAAGTACTCTGCTTTTTTAATGAGATCTTCAGTAGTTAAAAGAGGAGCATTGGCAATTTCTGCCAGCACTCTCATTGGAAAGTCTTCTCCAACAGGTAATTTACCTACCAGGACATTATTAGACTTTTTAAGAAGTTTATTGGTTAGTTTTTCATCTTTTTCAAAATCTTCAATAAATTCCAAGGCCTTTTGACGTTGTTCTGCTTCAATAAGTTTATCAGCTGAAGTTATGGTTGAAAGTTCTAATTTATCTAGAGCATCCAGGACTATTTGCAAGTCAGCCGCATCAGTTGGTCCTTTATAAGCTGGAATTCCCGTTTCTTCCTGAATTAATTTAGCATCTTTACGAATAAGACCAGGAATAATTATCATATCCATATCATTCAAGTAAATTAAATTACTTGATTCAAGTTCTTTAATTTCATTAGATATTTTTCTGGGCGTTAAAAAAGCCGCTACAGGAGTATTGACAACATGAACAAGTACATCCTGTTTTGAACTAGCTGAAACCTTTTTTACCAGTCCTTCAGCCAGTTTTCCCGTGATGATAATAACTTTCATTATAATTCCTCAGTATTTTATTGATAAATATGTGCTAATTAATCCTCGAAATATTATCAAAATTTTACTAATAATTTCATTAATACTATACTTAATTTCATGTGACCATCATGTATATATATTAAAAATTTATAATGATTAACTATGAGGAATGGAGGTAAATTATGATCGAAATTCGCTTTCACGGACGCGGTGGTCAGGGTGCTGTTACAGCGGCAGAGATTCTAGCGAAGGCTGCTTTCGAAGATGGAAAGTATTCACAAGCATTTCCCTTTTTTGGCGTTGAAAGAAGAGGCGCCCCAGTCATGGCATTCACACGAATAAACGATGAACCAATTAGACGACGATATCAAGTTTACAAACCAGATTACGTTGTAGTACTTGATGAAGGACTTTTAGATGTAGTAGACGTATTTTCAGGTCTTGAAAGCCACGGCATGGTAATTATAAACACTCAAGGAGAAGCACCTGAACACGAAGGCTCTGAAACCCATGTGATAGATGCAACCGGAATTGCACTGGAAAAATTAGGTTTACCTATAGTAAACACAGTTATGCTCGGTGCTTTTGCAGGAGCAACAGGACAAGTTAGCCTTGATTCCATTATAAAAATAATAAAAGAAACTTTCCCCGGTAAAATCGGAGAAAAGAACGCTGTTGCTGCCAAAGCAGCTTACGAGCATGTTAAATGAGTTAAATCCAATTCATTTAATATTTTAATAAATTAAATAAAACAAAATTTTAGAAATAAAAATGTTTTGAAATTAGAATTAATAAATTAATAAATTAAAAATTTTAAAACAATTAATTTTAACAGGTGATTATCATGGAATCCATCGGAGGAGCTGTCAAAAAACCCGGAAGTACCCGGAATAATAAGACAGGAAGTTGGAGAACATTTAAGCCCATACTTGACAAGGAAACATGCATAGATTGCGATAACTGCATTCTTTTCTGTCCAGAGGGTTGTGTAAATAAAGAACACGATATTGATTACGATTATTGCAAAGGGTGCGGCATATGTGCCGAAGAATGCCCTGTAAAAGCCATAAAAATGGAGAGAGAATAATGGTTCTTAAAGTTATGACTGCTAACCGAGCAGTATCAGAGGCCGTGAGTCTTGCCAGACCACAAGTTATTCCGGTTTACCCCATTACTCCACAAACAACAATATCAGAATATTTGGCCCAATTTGTGGCTGATGGGGAACTAGATGCAGAATTTATAAGAGTAGAATCTGAACACAGTTCTATGAGTGCCGCTATAGGTGCTTCTGGAACAGGAGTAAGAGTATTCACTGCTACATCGTCCCAGGGGCTACTTTTAATGCACGAAGTTCTCTTTGCAGCTGCCGGCCTAAGAACCCCTATAGTTATGGCCAATGCCAACAGGGCCATTGCAGCTCCACTAAGCATCTGGAATGATCATCAAGATTCAATTTCACAAAGGGATGCTGGATGGATACAAATTTATGTTGAAGATGGACAGGAAGCTTTGGACTCTGTTTTACGCTCATATAAAATTTCAGAAGATAAGGATGTTCTTTTACCAAGTATGGTCTGTTTGGATGGTTTCATACTAACCCATACTGTAGAACCTGTGGACATACCTACCCCCGAACAAGTAGACAGTTTCTTACCAAAATATGTACCAGAGCATTTATATCTTGACCCAGAAAGACCCATGTCTATTGGAACCTTAGCCGATCCTAATTATTACATGGAAGCCCGATACCAAATGGAATTAGCTATGGAAAGATCATTGAAGGTAGTTAAAAAAGTTAACAAAGAATTTGGTGAAATATTTGGTAGAGAATATGGTTCTATAGACGAATATTATTGTGAAGATGCTGAAATCATATTAGTCACCATGGGATCTCTTTGCAGCACTATAAGGGATGTGGTAGATGAGTTAAGAGCTAATGGCGAAAAAGTAGGTATGTTAAAAATTAGAACTTACCGACCATTCCCTAAAGAAGACATTTATAATGTCCTTAAAAACGCTAATAAAATAGCTGTCCTTGATAAGAACATTACATTTGGTGTTGGAGGGGCATTATACACCGACTTGAAAGCATCAATTAATTTCCAGGACATTGAAATTTACGGCTTTATTGTAGGTCTTGGCGGAAGAGATATTACTCCAACCCACCTCAAAGACATTGTAAATAAGACTAAAAACCCTACCCAGGACATTACCTGGATCGGATTAAAGGAGGGAGTCTAAATGAAAATACCTGAAGAAGAATTACTCGCCCCGGGGCACCGTGGCTGTGCCGGATGTGGTGCCACAATAGGTGTAAGATTAGCACTTAAAATGTTAGGCAAAAACACCGTTGCTGTTTCTGCAACTGGTTGTTTAGAGGTAATTACTACTCCTTATCCTGAAACCGCGTGGGAAATTCCTTGGATACATGTTGCTTTTGAAAACGCAGCAGCGGTAGCTTCAGGAGTAGAAAGGGCCCTAAAAGCTCAAGGAAAAGATGATGTTAATGTTGTTGCATTTGCGGGAGATGGTGGAACTGCAGATATTGGTATGCAAGCACTATCTGGAGCAATGGAAAGAGGTCACAACCTGATTTACATTTGTTACGATAACGAAGCTTACATGAACACCGGTATTCAGAGAAGTGGATCCACACCTTATGGTGCATCCACTACTACTTCACCCCATGGAAAGGAAAGTTTTGGTGAAGATAAACCTAAGAAAAATGTTCCTATGATTATGGCAGCGCATGGCGTACCCTATGTAGCTACTGCGTCTATATCTTATCCCGAAGATTTCATGAAAAAAGTCAAAAAGGCCGCTGAAATCGAAGGTCCGGCCTACATTCATCTGAACCAACCTTGTACTACTGGTTGGGGTTATGATCCATCAAAAACCATAGATATGGGCCGTCTAGCGGTAGAAACAGGCTCTTGGATTTTATATGAAATCGTTGATGGTGAATTTAAGGTTACTTATAGACCAATGCAACGAAAACCAGTAAATGAATATTTGAATGCTCAAAAAAGATTTAAGCACTTGGCAGATGAGGAAAAAGATAAGATTCAGGAATACGTTGACAAAGTATGTACTGAGCTTAGGATATAGGAGGCAGAAGATTGGATAAATTAATAGTTCAGCCAGAGTTATGCGATGGCTGTTTAGACTGCGAAGATGCTTGTTCTAAACTTCACGGAGTATCTAGAATAATGATACGGGAAGTTGAAGGTTCATATTATCCTATTATCTGTCAACAATGCGAAGACGCTCCATGCAAAACTATCTGTCCTACAGAGGCCATTATAGAAAAAGAAATTCATTCTGAGAAATGTATTGGTTGTGGACTATGCATGATGGTTTGTCCATTTGGAGCAGTAGCAATGGATGATAGAAAGGCTCAAAAATGTCACCAGTGTCCAGATCTTGATACTCCAGCATGTATTAAATCTTGCTCTAAAAGAGCCATTGCTTTAATTGACACTGAAAAATTGAAGCTTGATAAACAAGCAAAACATATTGCTAAGTTAGCTGGTGTGGGAAAACCTAAAAAAGGTTCAGACATTATGACTGTTTTGACTGCTAAAGCCAGAGCCAAAGGAGCTTTTAAATAGGAGGCCTGGAATGAAAGAACTAGTTTCAAAACCAGAACTATGCAACGAATGCATGAAATGCGAAAGGAATTGTCCTAAAAATGCTATAAGAGTAATAAATGGAGTTCCTATATTTTGCATGCATTGTACACCTGAACGAGCTCCTTGTTTAAATATTTGCCCAGAAGATGCCATAGAAGAAGTGGACGGAGCCATAGTAATTTTAAAAGAAAATTGTATTGGATGTGGACTCTGCAGGGATGCTTGTCCTATAGGTGTCATGAACATGGATGAAAAAGGAATTGCCAACAAATGTGATCTTTGTATAGGAGAAGAAGAAGCGATATGTGTCTTAAGTTGCCCTACGCAAGCTCTTAGATCCGATTCTGAAGAATTAATATCTGGCAAACAAGATAAAATAACTAAAGAACTGGAAAGGTTAAAAAATATAATGAAATATTAGTTCGGTTGATTAACCGGCCATTTTTTTTTCATTTTTTATTTCAGTCATTTTTTTTATAATTTTAATTCATCCTATTCTTAAAAGTAATTGATTTATATTTTATATTCATTTTAGTTATTTCAATAAGATTAGTTATTTACTTAATTAAAACAAATATACTTATTTAAATGCAATATGGTAAATTTTAATTAATAGCAAGTAGTTAGTTTATTTATCTAATTTTTATAAATTTACAATAATTTCATATACTGGAAAAAAGGTGTTTTCATGATTACACAAAAAACAATAGAAGATACAATTTGCAATCTTTATCAAGAAGCAGTAATCAATTTACCATACGATGTAAAATCTGCACTTCAAGGAGCTTATAAAACAGAGGATAATGATATGGGATTGCTAAATCTTAAAGCTATCTTGAATAATATTAATGCTGCTGAGGAAATGGGTGTTCCATTATGTCAAGATACTGGGCTGCCAATAATATTTGTTAAAATAGGTAATGTTAATATTGAAAACCTTTACCAAGGAATCAAAAATGGTGTAGAAAAAGCTACTAAAAAAGTTCCATTAAGGCCTAATGTAGTCCATCCATTCACCAGAAAGAATACTGGAACTAATACTGGTCAAGGAATTCCCCAAATAGATATTGAATTAATAAATGAAGATTATTTAGAACTTACTGTTTTCCCCAAAGGATTTGGATCTGAAAATAACAATGCCCTTAAAATGGCCCTTCCGGGTGAAGGAGTGGAAGGAGTAAAGGAATTTGTAGTGGAAACAGTTGTTAAAGCCCAAGGAAAACCATGCCCCCCAGTAATTGTAGGGGTTGGAATTGGTGGATCATCAGATATGGCTATGAAAATGGCCAAAAAAGCACTGCTTGGAAAAATAGGCAATAGAAATCCTGATGAAGAAATTGGAAAAATAGAAAACGATATTCTAGATGAAATAAACCAATCTGGTATCGGGCCCATGGGATTAGGTGGAAAAACCACAGCTTTAGATGTTAAAATATTAACTGCAGATACCCATACTGCAGGACTCCCTATTGGTGTTTGCATCCAGTGCTGGGCTGGAAGACACGCTAGTGCTATTTTAAGGCCTTGAATTATTTAAATCTATATTTAATAATTAATATAATCTAATTACTTTCTAATTTGTTCATTTTTTTAATTTTAATTTAATTAATTAAATTAAATTAAATCCTCAATAAAACTATCCCCCCTATAGTAAATAAAATTCCGCACATCTTGGTAATTGATATTTTATCACCTAAAAAAAGAGTAGCTATGATAAAAGTAAATAGTGGGAATGAAGCAATCAGAGGAACAACTACTGACGCATCACCCGACTTTAATGCATAATAATATAATAATTGGCCTAATAAAGCAGCACATATTCCTTCTAATGCAATAAATATCCATCCTGATGCTGGAACATCAATTAATGGACTAATATCTTTATTAAGTAGCAACCAGGCTAACATTATCCCACTAATTATAAAACTTCGAATACATAGAGCTAAAGCGGGACTAACACCTTCAAGTCCAAGTTTACCAAATATAGGGGCCATGCCAAAGAAAAAATCTGCTAAAAGAGCAAAAATATAGTAATTCAAAAAAATCCTCCATTTTTTCTAAATAAACTTAAAAGACAGTTTAATATTTCTTAAATAACTAAACTATTAATTAGATTTAGTAGATTTTACCCATATTTTATAAAAAGGTGTGGTAAGAGAAGTATTTTATAAAAATATAAAAATAAAAATTGGTTTTAAAAAATAAAATTGATTAAGGTTTTTCACAAGTGATCATGAAAATGGTCCGGTCACCTATACTGACTGCCCGATCAGCGATTCTTTCCAGGAAACGGGCCACAAAGAGCAAGTTTATCAGATAAGAAATAGCATCTTTATCATCAAACATACTTCCCGTAATATGCTCTAGGGCCTGATCAAATAAGTCATCTACTTTATCATCATCATGGCGTAGTTCTTTTGACATGTCCATGTTTTGATCTAGGAAAGCATAGATACCTTTACTCAACATCATCTGAACAAAATCCGCCATGTGTTTAAGATCTTCACTTGGTTTTTTAGGTATTTCTTCATCTTTCAATTTTTCAGCAGCATCAGTAATATTGGCTGCTAAGTAAGCTATACGTTTTAAGTGGCTTCCAACTTTAATACACGCTTCAATGAATCTTAAATCACGAGCGACTGGTTGTTCAGCAGCAATTATGCTGATACATCTTCTTTCAAGTTCAAAGACCATTCCATCAATTTCTTTACTATCTGCAACTACTTTTTTGGCCACTTCCGCATCATATTCTAAAAAAACGTCCACCGCGTTTTTGTGGGCCTGAATAGTCCTTTGTCCTATATCTTCCATTTCTTTTCTTAAGTCTTTAAGTCTTTTACGGAATAAAATCCGTGGATATCTTTTATCCATTAATAACCCTCCCAATAAATCTAAGATTTGTAACTAAGTAGCAAGTTTTCCACATCTTCTTCTGAAGGCGCTCTAATCCGGTATTTCTCTAAAAGATCTTTGCGTGAAGCAATATCCGAAACTTTTTCATTTAGTATTAATTTAATTTCAATAGGTAGTGAAAGTTTACATTCTTCATTTAATTCAATTAAAGTTTCAAATAAAGAATTATTTGTTTGATAAATCTCTAATTTTGAATCATTAGCAATATCAATATTTTTCATAGCTTTATTTTCATAGAACTCTTCTAAAGATGATGCATCCATGAACCAGGACCCCACAATAAAACCTTCTTTTATGAAAATTACTGCATCATTATCCCGGTTCAATATTTTAATATAACCAAACTCAGGCAAATCAGACTTATCTAAATTTCCATATTCCATTATTATAGGGTCTTCTGTGGGTAGCCACAATTTGATCGCCTCGATTATCTCATTAAAACATTATAAAACACTTTATGGTGCATTACTCTTTTTCCTACAATCATGTAAGCAATTCTATCTGCCATTCCCATTACGTGGTGACCCATACTTAATAAATTTCTACCCACCAGTATCAAATGAGTGGATGAAGCTCCAATCTCTTCACCATCATACTTAGCAAACATTTGATTATAGAATTCTTGTAAAGGGACATAGTTTTTGGTGGATCTTTTCAGTAGTTGAATATCCTGGGCAATTAAAGCACCTACACCATCTTTTATCATTGTTTGAACTGTTTGTGACATAAAACTAAGATGAGGTGGTTTGTAGGAATTGCGTTCATTAGTATTAGCATCAATAGCGTATCTGGCTATATAAGCAGAGAGAATATTTATCCTCTCGAGTTCTATAGAAGTTCTGAGTAAAGCTGCACCCAGTCTGAGATCTTTAGCCACTGGTTGATGTAATCCCAGAATTTTAAGACAACCATGTTCAATTTCATGACTTTTTTCATTTATTGAAGCAGTGGATTCGATGATATCCCTTGCTCTAGATATATCTTCTTCTAAAAAGCTGATAACAGCATCATCAACCCGTTCCACTGTCAGATTACTATAATCAATCACTTCTTTACTAAGTGAATATAGTTTATTTTCTAAAATAACCCCAAACATCAACTCACCTTGCATGTTTCAATCTCTTCCATTATTAATTTACAAATCGATTAACCAAACCTACCAGTAATATAATCTTCAGTTCGTTTGTCTTCTGGTTCAAGGAACAGTCGCTCTGTGAGATTACTTTCCACAATTTCTCCATGCAAAAAGAACGAAGTGTGCTTAGAAACCCTGGTTGCTTGTTGCATATTGTGAGTAACTATAATAATCGTATAATCATTCTGTAGTTTGTGTATAAGGTCTTCAATTTTAGTAGTTGATATGGGATCCAATGCAGAACAAGGTTCATCCATCAAAATAACCTCAGGTTCTATGGCAATAGTTCTAGCAATGCAAAGTCTTTGTTGTTGACCACCAGAAAGACCCATAGCAGACTTATCCAGTTTTTCCTTCACTTCATCCCAGAGCGCAGCTGATTTTAAGCTTTCTTCAACTCTTTCTTCAACAATTTCCTTGTCAGTGATTCCATGAACTCTTAAACCATATGCCACATTATCAAAAATTGATTTTGGAAAAGGATTAGGTTTTTGAAAAACCATTCCGACTTTTTTTCTAAGATCAACCACATCCATTTTAGGATCATAAATATCCTCACCATCCAAATAAACAACCCCATCATGATTAAATGTGGAAATGACATCATTCATACGGTTTAAAGTCCTTATAAATGTAGATTTACCACAACCAGACGGTCCAATGAGCGCGGTCACGTTGTTTTTTGGAATTTTTATATTAATATCTTTAAGGATATGTGCATCGTCAAAGTAAACATTTAAGTTTTCAACTTCAATTCTATTCATTCTATCGCCCCATCATCTTTTTCTGGTACCTTTCGACCAGAGTATTTGTTAATACAGTAATTACAAGCACTAATATTACCAGCACTGCTGCAGTTCCATAAGCATTATCCATGGAAATTCCTTCAGTAGCTAATACATAAAGGTGAAGTGGGAGAGGCCTTCCTGGATCAAAAATAGATACCGGCATTGCTAAAGCAGAACCAACTACAAATAAAATAGCTGCAGCTTCTGAAACCGCGCGAGCCATTCCCAATATAACACCAGTAGTTATTCCAGGTATAGCTGCAGGCAAAACAACCCTATAAATTGTCTCCCATTTTGTGGCCCCTAATGCTAGGCTGCCCTCGTGATAGGACCTTGGTACTGCCTCAATAGATACTTCTGCCACTTGGAAAATAGTAGGTAAAGCCATTAAAGCTAGTACTAGTCCTCCAGAAAGCAAAGACCACCCCATACCTAAAAATATTACGAAAAATGATAGGCCGAACAGACCAAAGACAATTGATGGTATTGAAGCTAGCGTTTCTGCTCCAAATCGTATTAATTTTACTAATCTGGTTTCACCAGCATATTCTGATAGATAAACTGCAGCCCCAACACCTAATGGTGCCGCTACTATCCCTGCTATCAGAGTAACATATATACTGGAAACAATCATGGGGGCGATTCCTCCAGATTTTCCAGAATCAATAGGATCTGCAAGCAAGAATTCCAGATTAAGTGCTGGCATTCCTTTAATAATAATATATCCAATTATAACAATTAGAATGATTATCGTCAATATTCCTGACGCCCAAAAAACAGTTTTCATGATTTTTTGAGCATTTTTTGGGGAAATCACTCTAAATGACATGATTAATTCCTCTTTTTTCTAAATTAAACTTACCAAAATATTGTTGTTTTGAGTAGTTTGAGATATTAGTCTTGATTATAGTTATTGGAGTATAAATTGAAGAATTCATAAATAACCTCCTCCAATAACCACTTTTTTCTTGTAGTGATAGTAATTAGCAATCACCAGCAAAACCATTATCATTATGAATAGAACAACTGCTGTTCCAAAAAGCGCATTATAATGTAAACCAGTTGCATATCCCATTTCTAGAGCAATATTGGATGTTAAGGCCCTTACTGGATCAAGTAGAGAATTTGGTATTTGAGTTACATTACCTGCAACCATAATTACTGCCAGTGTTTCACCAACAGCCCGACCCATACCTAAAATAATTGCAGTAATTACACCAGGCAATGCTGCAGGGAAGATAACATTTTTTATGGTCTGCCATTGAGTTGCGCCCAATGCTAGAGAAGCTTCTTTGTATTCATGTGGGATTGAGCGTAAAGCATCTTCAGAAACACTTATGATTGTGGGTAAAATCATTACCGTCAAAATTATGGATGCTGTGAGCATGGAAAATCCAGTTCCTCCAAATTGAACTCTTATTAGTGGGACCAGAATAATCAGGCCAAAAAATCCATAAACAACAGAGGGAATACCTGCTAAAGTTTCAATAACTGGTTTTAATATTTTTCTCATGGTCGAAGGAGCAATTTCTGCCATGAATATAGCGCAAAGTAAAGATAATGGCACTGCCATAATTAAGGCTAATACCGTTATACATAAAGAGCCTACAATCATGGTGAATACACCATATTGTCCATCAGAAGGAGCCCAATCCATTCCAAAGATAAAGTTCAAAAATCCATAATCCTGAAATATTGGAAAGCCTTCTCTAAATACAAAGGCAATTATCAACAGAATTACAATTATGGAAAATATGGCTGTTATAAAAAGCCCTTTCTCTATTAAGTATTCTCCGAGTCTTTTATTCATAATGCACCCCAAATTAGTCGGTAATTTTTGTTCAAATTAAATTAATTAAATGAATGATGAATTTCAATAAATATTATATATAATTTTTGTTGATTATTAATTTGTGATTTTAAGTAAGATAAAATCAAATTTTAAAATTAATGGATTTTTTGATAAAAAATTGGAGATTAGATATGTTCAAATGTAATTCACACATCATCCGAAACATTACTAATAGCTGGAACAATCTTTTCACTTCTTATAATTGATTGACCTTCTGGAGAGAAAACCCAATCAATAAATTCTTTGGTAACACCATGGGGGTCGCCTTTAGTTAAGAATTCAAATGGAACTTGCAAAATATAGGAACCATCAGATATAGTGGTTTCCGAAGGAGTTATACCACCTATCTCAAGTGCTTTAACGTCATTACTCATGTGAGAAAGCGATACGAAACCAATAGCATGAGGATCCTGTTTTACGGCTTGTTTAACACCCTCTGTAGATCCCTGAACAATTGCGTCTGAGCGGATCTTGGTTTTGTTCATAACCAGCGAGCTAAAAGAACTTAAAGTTCCAGAGCCCGATTCCCTTACCACAACATTAATTTCAGCATCCACACCACCAACTTTTTTCCAATTAGTGATATTACCATTATAAATGTCTTTTATTTGTTCTTTGGTAAGATCAGAAACCCCATTCTCCAGGTTAACTGCTATTACAATCCCATCTTTACCAATCACATATTCTTTTAATCCATCCTTTTCATCTGATTTTAAAGACTTGGAACTGGTCCCAATATTAACAATTCCCTGTTCTGTAGTTCTTATGCCCAGGCCAGATCCACCACCCTGAACATTAATCTTAACATTCGGGTGCTCTTTCATATATACTTCAGCTAACTTTTCAGCCACTGGTTGAACCGAGGTAGAACCTGCGATTTCAATCCTATCATATTGAACTCCTGGTTTGAAGAGCAGATAAGCACCAGTGAGGATTATAATAATAATTATTGCAAACTTAAGTTTTGAGTCCATTCCATCACCTTTGAGAAATAATTCTTTTTTTCTCTATTTAAATACTGCCGTGATTTAATAATCTTGGGCATATTTTAGATATATTTGGTGATGATATAAATACAAATTGATAACTTAAGATAGTTGACATTTTATTAGAATTATTTTTGTAATATGTTGAATTTACTTACCAAATACAAAAAAATGAGATGGTGGTTTTAACCACACTCATTTAATTATTTTGCAGGTACTACCTTTTCAGATTTTACTATTTCCTGTCCAGCAGGGCTTAAAACCCAGTCGATGAAATCTTTAACTGCACCTTGAGCTTCACCTTTTACTATGAAAAGGAATGGTCTTTGTACTTTGTAAGTACCATCAGTCACAGTTGCTTCTGAAGGCGCTACGCCATCAATTTTTAAAGCTTTTACGCTTTCGTCAAGATTAGCTAAGGATATGAATCCTATAGCATTTGGATCTTGTTTAACTGCTTGTTTAACTGCTTCAGTGGAACTTTGAACAATTGCATCCTTTTTAATTTTGGTTTCTTTACCCATAATTATTTCTTCAAAAGCACTTCTTGTTCCAGAACCATCTTCTCTAGTCACAACATTAATTTCAGCATCAGATCCACCTACTTCTTTCCAGTTGGTAATGTTTCCACTGAAAATACCTTTAACCTGGTCCGGAGTTAATGCACTGACTGAATTTTGACTGTTAATAGCAATAACAATTCCATCTTTACCAATCAAATATTCGGTTAGGCCGGCAGATTCGTTGTCTTTTAGTTCTTTAGAACTAGTACCGATGTCAGCAGTGCCTTGTTGAGCACTGGTTATACCTACACTAGAACCTCCACCCTGAACATTAATCTTAACATTCGGGTGCTCTTTCATATATACTTCAGCTA
>CAYUFT010000019.1:0-26344 GCA_964444115.1 uncultured Methanobacteriaceae archaeon | reverse complement strand
AAATTTGATTAAGTTCAACCATTTTCTTTTCTCCAATTAATTAATTTCAATATTTCATTAGTATTTAAAATTTAAATTATAGAGTAATTATCAGCTTATTTGAATTAAATGTACCTTATCAAAGCTAGTAAGTTTCACATAGTATCTGGTAGTACTTGGAAGGATGATCACAGGCAGGACATTTAGCTGGAGGTTTTTTACCTTCTTTCAAATATCCACACTTACGGCAAACCCATTTAACTTCTTCTTTTTTATGGTAAACAGTTTCAGTTTCCACTAATTTTAATAAATTCATGTATCGAGCTTCATGATGTTCTTCTGCCTGGGAAATGGCTAATAGTCGCTCTGCAATTTCTGGATACCCTTCTGTTTTGGCTATGGCCGCAAATTCAGGGTACATCACTGTATTTTCATAGTGCTCTCCACCTATGGCGGCAATAAGATTTTCATCAGTGGTTCCTAGAATAAGTGGAGCTTCTGCTTGTACAGTCAAATCTTCTAATGATTCATCAGCTTCCCTTAATTCTTGAATTAGTCTAAAGAGCCATTTGGCATGTTCTCGCTCGTTATCTGCTGTGGCAAGGAAAATTTCAGAAATCTGCTCGAACCCTTCATTTTTAGCAACTTTGGCATACATTGTATACCTGTTACGGGCTTGACTCTCTCCAATGAATGCTTTGGCTAAATTTTCAATGGTTTTTGTCATAATATGCACCTCAAACATTTTCTTATCATTACCTTTTTTATTCTTCATGCATTATAAGTTTATTTTATTAACAATTTTTGCACTTATTTTCGTCTGGTTTTAAATATTTTTTAGAAGTTTTTTGTTAAAAAGATTAAAATAGTCAATTATTTCTTAAAATATCTTCTATTAACATAATATCTTCTTCAGAGTCTTTGTTTAAACTTATTAATTCAATTTCAGATGAAGAAGATACACCAATATTTAACTGAACTGCTCTTTTTAGTTGAGCTTGTTTGAAAATTTTTCCTTTAGCTACAGGACCTTTAACACCATATGCTCGTAGAATCGCCACACCCACCGCGTCCATGGCCACCCGGTCTGAGGAAGCTAATAATAAATTAGGTTCTATTATTTGGCCTTTGTCAGGGCCTTGGGTTACAAATCCTTTAATAGCATCCATAATAATCATATCGGTATTAAAATGTTGATTTATTTCAGCTATCATCTGTCTTTGAAAAGGGGAAACATGGAGTTCGGCCATATAATTGTACCTGTCACCGGGAACATTTTTGGCCACCCATCCCACGAAATTTTTTAGAGATAATGTGAAATGACCTCCAAATCTATGAGTCTTCAAACAGCAGGTTTCAACTATTCTATCAGCATCAAAAACTAATTTTGGTAAATAAAATCCTTTCATCCAGTGATTCTCGGCCCCGGATATTTGGACCCAGCCTGATTTATCCAATTCATCGAGAACTAGGGCCTCAAATTCTAATTCTTCTGCCAATGAAAAAACTCCACTTTTTTCCAGTACCGAACGGGTATTTCCCATACCACTGCGTTCGGCCAGAGTTATTTTTCCAGTTTCACATGTTTTTAGCTGGGAAACAATATTTTTAAGGGTTTCAATATGTGTTGACGCTGGATAATCATCGGAACTATTATAATTGGCTTTTAAGGCTATGCTCTCTTCAAACCAATTTTCTAGATTGAAATTATTCATTAGTTTGAGTATTCCTTTGTTTCTATCTCTTGTTTTAAGAATATACACTTTGGATCTACTTATTTTTGATTTATCTGATGATTCATCCACCATATTTTATCTCCTCCTTTTATTTTTTTAAATTAATCTGGGTTGAATTCATAAATCAATAAATCAATAATAGACTCTTATAATTGTGAGACTATAATCACTGTTAATTTATTCTAGGGTATGGATGGGTTTAAATTTGAATAATCTAGCATTTACGGCCACAATCACGGTACTTAGTGACATTAAAACCGCGCCCATGGCAGGACTTAATAATATTCCATAATGATAAAGAACTCCTGCTGCTAAGGGAATGGCAAAAACATTATAAGCTGTGGCCCAGATCAAATTCTGCCTCATTTTTTTATAGCTGGCCTGTGCCAGATCCAGTATGGAAATTACGTCCAGGGGATTGCTTTTTACCAGAACTACATCTGCGGTTTCCATAGCGACATCTGTTCCTGCACCAATAGCAATTCCTAAATCTGCTTTTGCCAGAGCCGGGGCATCATTGATACCATCTCCAGTCATGGCAACTTTTAGGCCTCGAGATTGTATTTCAATGACTTTTTTAACTTTATCCTTAGGTAAAAGTTGAGAAAAATATTCATCCAGACCAGTTTCCTTAGCCACCCATTGGGCAGTCTTTTCATTATCTCCAGTGAGCATAATGCACTTGATTTTCCTATTTTTTAACTCGGAAATGGTTCTTTGTGATTCTTCTCGTATAATGTCACTTAAAGCAATACAACCTTTCAATTGTCTATTGAAAAGTACAAATACCACAGTTTTGCCCTGTGAAAACAATAAATCTACTTTATGATTTTTTAAATCTGATTCTAAATCTGTTTCGAGGCTTTTTTCTTTATTTTTTATTATATCTCTATTTAGATCATCTTTAAATTCATTTTTTAGATTCTCTTTATCATTATCCTTCAAATCATTTAGATTATTTAAATTTTCTAGATTTTCTGAATCCTTCATTTCTATATACTTCAAATACATGGGACTGACAACTTGGACTTCAATACTACCAACTTCTCCAGAAACTCCTTTTCCAGGCATAGATTTAAAATTTGAGCTGGGCAAAACTTCTTCTACAGAATTTACTATTCCTTGGGCCAGTGGATGTTCTGAATTTTCTTCAACAGAGGCAGCATACTTTAAAAGTTCTCCCTCGTCAATATCTTCGTCAAAGGAAATCACATCACTTACTCCCAGTTCACCCCGGGTAAGGGTACCTGTTTTATCGAATATTACTGCATCTATTTCTCTGGCATTTTCAAATGCATCTCTGTGTCGGATTAAAAGTCCTTCTCGGGCGGATATGGCTGTTGAAACTGCAACTACTAGTGGTATGGCTAATCCTAAAGCATGGGGGCATGTAGTTACCATCACAGTCACAGTACGTTCCAATGAAAAAGCTAAATCCATTTTTGCAATTCCTAGCCACACAACTAGAGTCATGGATCCCCCTAACAATGCTATTATGGTCAACCACATGGCTGCTTTGTTAGCCAGGTCTTGTGTTTTTGATTTTCCCTGCTGAGCCTCTCTAACCAGTTGAATAACTTGTGAAATGAAAGATTTTTCTCCAGTTTTTCTTACTTCAATTGTTAGTGATCCATTCCCATTAATAGATCCACCAATCACGTTTTCATGAGGGAATTTTTTAAGGGGAGTAGATTCTCCTGTTAAAAGTGATTCATTCACTGAACTTTTCCCTATAAGAACTATTCCATCGGCTGGTATTTTTTCACCCGGCTTAACCAGAATATGGTCATTAATTTTTAATTCAGAAATAGGAACGTCCTGCAATCTACCATGAATATTAATTAAATGGGCCTTTTTAGGTAATAGCTTAACCAATTTTTCCAGAGCATTAGAAGCTCCCATAACCGATCTCATTTCTATCCAGTGACCTAGAAGCATAATATCAATTAAAGTAACCAGTTCCAGAAAAAAGACCATACCCATCAGACCCCAAGTGACCGCTGCACTGTAAATATAAGCTGTGCTTATGGCCACGGTGATTAGGGTCATCATACCAGGGATTCTATTTCTTATTTCATCTAAAAATCCTTTAAAAAATGGATATCCTCCATAAAAGAATACAATGGATGAAATAAGTAGTAGAATATATTCTTCACCATAAAAATTAATAAAAATATTTAATTGCAAGGCTTCTTGGACTAAGGGAGTTAAAATAAAAACAGGTATGGTTAAAAATAAACATATAAAAAGTCTTTTTTTGTAATCTGCCATCATACTCTCTCCGTGAGCGTGGGAAGTATGGTTTGTAGGTGGATGCTCAGATTGATGTTGTGGATGCGAATGATGCTTGGAAGGGGATTTTTCTGGAGGATTGTGGTGTTTACTGTGCGTGTTATTACTGTGATTTGCAGCTGATTTTTCAGTGCCCTCATTAGGATGGCTTTTTTCATGCTCTTTTAAGTCATTTTTAATTTTATCCTTACTTTCTTTCATATTATCTCTCAAATAGCATTATTTTGATTAATATGATAAATAATCATTTTTTAATTTTAAGAATCCTTTTAAATTCACGGAGATATATATCGTTCATAAATAGGATATGGGATATGTCTCAATTTTATGGTTCAATAACTTTTAATAATTTTTTAATTTCAGTTAAAGGAGGTTTACAATCTTTATCACTACATACATAGAATGTACACCTATTTTGCAGAGATTTTTTAGCTTTTAATGATTCTGAAACTTCAAATGGCAATTTTAAACTCTGATTCTCTTTAGAATTTTCTTCCTTTCTTTCTATGGGAGTTATATTTAGAATTGTAAGATTGGGAATATATCTTAAAGATAAATCTGCTCTAAGTTTTTCACGCATCTTTAAGAATTGATTTTCATCCTTGCAAACAGTAAGAATATTATAAGAAGGTCCTAATCTAAAATCAATAGCATTTATCATGTTGGTATGGGCCAAAGGGGATCTTTTTATCTTTTCAGTGAAATAACGCTCTATACCAAAGGCCATTTCTTTTAATGATTCATCTTCACTTATATGACCCATTTTCAATAAATTCATCATCTGTACTGAATTTCCAGATGGAATAGCACTATCATAACTTTCTTTTTTCCTTAAAATTATTTCTTCTGCATCATCGGAAGTAAAATAGAATCCTCCTGATTTTTCATCTAAAAAATGATTAACCAGAGTTTCACTTAAACTAAATGCATATTCTAAATATTTAATTTCAAAGGTAGCAGAGTATAGTTCCATCAGGCCCCAAATTAGAAATGAATAATCATCTAAATTCCCATCAACTGCGGATTCTCCGTCTTTATATCGATGCATTAATTTTCCATTTTGATATAAATTATTTAAAATGAAATCAGCAGCTTTTTTGGCGGATTCTAAGTACTTTTCACTGCCAATAACCTTGAATCCACGAGCTAAGGCTGCAATCATGAGTCCATTCCAATCAGTCAGGATTTTATCGTCTTTTTGGGGATGTATTCGATTTTTTCTATGATTAAAAAGTTTTTCACGGCATCGGGCAACAGTTTTTACTAGATCATCAAGTTCAAGGCCTTTTTCATTAGCAAAATCATTTAAAGAATTTTTTAAATGGAATATATTCTTTCCGTTCTGTTTTCCAGTAGATTCTTCTTCAAAATTTCCTAAAGTTGAAATATTGAACAATTCACAGATTAAAGGAGCATCCTCTCCTAAAAGGCGTGCTATGTCGCTTTTTCTCCATAGGTAAAATTTACCTTCAACTCCCTCACTGTCGGCGTCCTCTGCAGAATAAAAACCACCTTTTGGTGATTGCATATCTCGAATTACATATTCAAAAACTTCTTTGGCAATATTTTGATAGAGCATATTTCCTGTTACTTGAAATGCTTCTAAATAAGCCATAGAAATCAAGGCCTGGTCATATAACATCTTTTCAAAATGAGGAACCAACCACTGAGGGTCTACAGTGTAACGGTGGAAACCAAATCCTATATGGTCATGAATTCCACCATAGTACATATTATTCAGCGTAATCATGGTCATATTTAAAGAATTAGGATTTAAAGTCCGCTGCCAGTGTCTTAGTAAGAAAAAAATATTAGTGGGGCTTGGGAATTTTTGTATCATTCCAAAACCACCATAATCATAATCAAAACTTTCTTCTAGGGATTGATAGGTTTCATCAAAAATTTCCTCACTGAGAAGTTCACCAGGAACGTTTTCAGAAATCTGTTTTAATACGGCAACAACTTTATCTGCTGATTTTATGGCTTCCTGAGGATTTTCATCCCATAAAACTTGTATATTTTTAATTAGCTCTTTAAGACCTATACGTCCAGATTGGCTTTCTCTGGGAAAATAAGTCCCTGCAAAAAAAGGTTTTTTATGAGGGGTCAATATTATGGTTAATGGCCAGCCACCACTTCCCGTCATCATTTGACAGACATTCATGTAGATATTATCTATCTCTGGCCTTTCCTCTCGATCGACCTTAATGGGAATAAATGCTTCATTAATTAGCTTGCCTATTTCAGGATCTTCAAATGATTCATGGGCCATTACATGGCACCAATGACAAGTTGAATATCCAATCGATAGAAAAATGGGTTTATTTTCTGTTTCTGACTTATTAAATGCTTCTTCACCCCATGGATGCCAATCCACAGGATTATAAGCATGCTGTTGGAGATAGGGGCTTTTTTCTTTAATTAATCTATTTTGGTACTTATTTTTTGATTCTCGATCGGGGTAAGACATTTTTATTCCTCAATAAATTCTAAAATCTAATTTATATGGAATAAGAATAATTTAAAGTGTTAAAATGGAATTATTATTAATTATAGTTAATTTGGGGGATTAAAATGGTATAATAATTGAAATGATGTGGAATGTTTGAATTAGGCTTCATCCAGTCTTTTGAGAATTCTATTAATAGTTCTCCAGGTTCTAGTTGTCAAATTTTTACCGAATTCCTTTTCCATCCAATGCATTAAATTCGGTGTTTTTGTCCTAGTTAAGTCAACTATACTACAAATAGCATTCTCATGCATTCCTAAAATGACAAAGCCATTATTTTCGAAATGATAGGGAAATTCAATATTAGTTTTAGGTTTATTCTTTAAAAAAGTGACATTCAATTTGCATTGAGAAGTATCACTCTGCCCATTAAATGGTTCTGAATTGACCAGAGATTGTAAGTCATCTCTACTAAGAACAATGGTTGTACTTTTAAAATTTAGCTTCTCTGGAAGTGATTTTTCAATTATGTCCTCGATTTGGGATGTATTGGAGGTTTGACTTTCAAACAAGACATTACCACTGGAGAGAACTGTTTGAACATTTTGAAAACCAATATCTTCAAAAAGACTCCTTAACTTATTATTATGCATATTGGAGTTAGAAGGAGTTATTCCTCTAAGTAGAGCTACATACTGGACCATTTTTTAACCATCCACCATATATTTTTCATTAGTTCCGTTTGATTAGTTAAATTCTATTTTTTGGGGCTTTATTAATTCATTAATTGTGATTGATATCTATTTTTTTCAATAATTATCTTGTTAATAATTTGTAGTTAAATTTAAATAAATGTATCATTATTTTCCCTCTGAAAATGAAAAATATAAAAACTACTGAACTTAAATAGAAATAGAAACTTTACAATCTGAAATAATTAAATTCAAATTTATTTAAATTAAAATTAATCATAGGATTAGATAGAATTTTAAATAAAATTTTATTCTAATAATTGGTTTAACAAATTTATAATACAAATGCTAATAATAATATGGATGTGTTTTTATGAGTCTTATAATGTCTTATATTGGCAGTAAAGGTTGCGTAATTGCTGGTGACAAGAGAAGAATTGCTTACTTTGGAGATAAATCTAATAGGGAACAATTAGAAGAAGAGTTATATGTGGGAGCAATTATTAATGATAGCGAATTGCAGGCAAGGGCACTAGATTTGGGAATAACCCTTAAAATTAGTGATGATGTTTGTAAAGTTCGCAGCGTAGGTGAGGTTGTCGTTGGTGAAGTAAGTGTTAAAAGCCCATTTGAAACTAAAAGACGGCGTATTTATGGAACAACTAATGGCTATCAACTTGTGGAGTTATTAGGTTCGGACATAGCTAAAATGGAAAAAGGTGAAAGTTCCATAGTTGTTTTTGGAAATAAGATAACTAAAAAAATGGCCAATGAAATTATTACAAAGCGATGGGAAAATAAAACAAGCCTAAATGAGATATCTGATATTTTTAAGGAGGTAATGACTGAAGTGGCCAAAATATCTCCTTCAATTAGTTCTGAAAACGATATTTTTATCAAACATCCTAAATTAGATAAAAAGGAAGCTCAAAAGTTATTAAGAGAAACTATACTGCGGGATGTTAAACTTCTCAAAAAATGGAGAGAAAAACTTCAAAATGATCTTCTGGAAAAGGCAGAATCCATTAAACTGGCCTCTAATATTCTCACTGAGGGGGAAATTGGCCGTGTTGTTTCCATTGATGAAGACCTGCTGGAAATTATTTTAGGTAAAAATGTGCGGGCTTTTGATAATAGGTGGAAACCAGTGGCCCTGCCTGGTGAAAAAGTTTTGATGTATTCGGACAAACCTAACGATGTTTTGGTGGGTGATGTGGCAGTTATAGAAAATGAAAACCTTTGTCTAAAACGTAATAATTCTGCACTTCGCTGTGACGTTATACTTTGTAAAACAGAATAAATTGCATAAATTATTATTAGAAACTAACACAAAATTTTATTATTAATAATGCAATAATTTTATAATATTATTAAAAATAAATATTTTTACATATTTACATTATTTCACATTAACTAAATAGATTTTAAATTAAATGGCAAAAATCAATCTTATTTGAAGCTAATTTAAAAATTGTATCCATTTTTAACTGGATTAATTTAATCAAAGGCTTTTAAGAAGATAAAACAAATTAATGGGTGAAGAAATGGAACTTAATTTCTTGGGAAGTGGTGGTGGACGATTTCGCTACCATTACCCAGAAACGGATGACTGGCGGATTTAGAATAGATGGTATTGATGGCAAAAATATCCACATTGATCCTGGGCCTGGAGCATTGGTAAGGAGCTACCAATTTGGATTAGATCCTCTGAAGCTAAATGGTATTATGGTTTCTCACTCACACACGGACCATTACACTGATGCAGAGGTTTTAATTGAGGCATTCACTAAGGGAATGACTCGAAAAAAAGGAGTTGTTTTAGGCAGCTTGAGTGTTATTGAAGGATATAAAGAATGGGGGCCATGTATTTCATCTTATCATCTAAATAAACCGGATGTCTCTATTTTAGGAGCAAATAAATTAATAAAATGGGATAATTTAAAAATTCGGGGCACTAAAACGGTTCATGGCGATCCAACTGGTGTGGGTTTCAGAATAGAAGATGAAAATCTGACTATTTCCTACACTTCAGATACAGAATACTTTGATAATTTACATAAGTATCATGACGGTGCAGATATATTAATTGGGAGTGTTATTAGGCCCCATGCTGAAAGAATTCGAGGCCACATGTGCGTCAATGATTTCGCTAAATTGATAGATGAAGTTAAACCTAAAATGGCCATTATGACTCATTTAGGAATGAAAATGATAATGAATAATCCTGAAGAGGAGGCCCGACGAATCAGTGATGAAACCGGAGTTAGGGTTTTATCTGCTAGGGATGGGATGAAACTTAACCTGGATGAATTTTCATATTCACAGCAAAGCTTGGATGAATTTTAATGGGAATAAAATTATTCGCAAAAATAATGATTTTCTACGAACAGAGCTGTGAAAGAAATTTCTATTTTATTTAATAAACATTAATATGGATAAATACCAGTATAATATAATATATATTTCAAAACTAATACAAAATAAAGATTCAATGCCTCGATAGCTTAGTAGGTAGAGCGCGGGATTCGTAATCCCGAGGCCGCGGGTTCAATTCCCGCTCGAGGCTTAAAAATAAATTTTTTTCAGGCCAGTATTGTTATTATATAAATTTATTTTTGATAATAAATTATTTTATAAATAATCATATAATATATCCAGATAAAATGCCTAATTTTTAAAAATATAGTATCCTTATTAATTAAAAATAGGTAGGGGATTAAAATGGGTGTAATGTTTAAAAAGGGATACTTGATGTGCCAGGATTCATATAAATGTCCTCATGAAAATTGTACTCATCATGATTGGCATAAGCAAAAAAGTTCATGTCAAGCAAGAGTTTGCAATAAAACTGAAAAGAATGTAAGATGTGTGGCCACACCCCGTGAAAAATGAAAATTAATAATATCTATTCCTTAAAGATATCTATCTAAAAAATTAATTAAATTTCAAATTCAACTTTTATTTGAGTTCCATTTTCGCTTTGGATAGTTAATTTCCCAGCAATTTGACACACCAAGGTATTCACTATCTCAAAACCAAGCGAGTTAATATTATTTATATCAAAGCTTTCAGGAAGTCCCTTTCCATTATCTGAAACTTCAAGAACTACAAATTTATTTTCATTTTCACTTAGCTTTATCTGCACGGTACCTATGGTATCATCTGGAAAAGCGTGTTTTAATGCATTTGCGACCAGTTCATTAAGTATTAGGCCCATTGGTATGGATATGTTGACATCTAAAGGTATATCTTCTAATGATAGTTCTAATTTAATACTTTTATTTTTGTTTTGATGCCCCCGTAGGAGATCGGTGGCAATTGAACTAGTATATTCTCCAAAGTTTAAATTTTTTAAATCAGATGATTTATAAAGCCTTTCATGAACTAAAGCCATAGAACGGGCCCTGTTCTGACTATCTTCTAAAATTTGCTTAGCTTCTTCATTATCAATGTATCTTGATTGTAAATTCAATAAACTGGAAATAACCATTAAATTGTTTTTAACTCGATGATTAACTTCTCGAATAAGCATTTTTTTCTCTTCAAGAGACTCTTTAAGTTCTTCTTCAACATTTTTTCTTAATGAGATGTCTCTACTGGTGGCAATAATCTGGATCAAATCAGAATCTTTATCAATGATTTTTTTACTGGTTGTTTCTAGCCAGACATAATTTCCATCTTTTTTTAAGATTCTAAATTCAATAGTAAGACTTTCATAGGTTTTTGATAGTTTAGAGAAAAATTCTTCTACAAATTTCTGGTCTTGTGGATGAACTACATTAGCACAATCTTTTCCAATGATTTCTGCAGGTTTGTAACCTAAAAGAAACTCACAAGACGGTGAAACATACTGGACTAAACCTTGATTATCATGAATTGATATCAGGTCCGTTGAATTATCTGCCAGCAAACGGTAACGTTTTTCACTGTCCTTAAGCTTTTTTTCTAAATCGCTTTTGGTTAAGGCCAGTTCTATGCCAAATTTTAATTCATGACGATCAAAAGGTTTGCTAATAAAACTATGTGGGAGAGTATATTTGGCCCTTTCTCGTGTTTTTTCATCATTATAAGCTGATAAATAAATCACAGGTACATCATAACTCTCTTTGATTTTTTCTATAGCCTTTACACCATCCATTTCACCTTCTAAAACAATATCCATTAAAATAAGTTCTGGGTGGTGTTTTAATGCTAGCTCAATCGCCTCCTGACCTGCTGGTGTTAATAATGGTTCGTAACCCCATATTTGGAGATTTGCCTCTAGTTCCATTGAAGTTAATGCTTCATCTTCCACAATAAGAATCTTTTTTTTCATGGTCCCCCCACCAAGCCCATCTTGCCACGTTGAATCGTTAATTAACTAAATTAATATGACCTCATTGGAAATAGCTTAATAAAACTAATTCATTATCCTAATGTAATTATCAGTTAAATGCATTTAATAATCATAATATGTATTACTTAAAAAACATATTTGATATTATTAATATAAATCGAGTTTGTATCCATTATTTAAAAGTTTTACTATATTATTATTAATTTATATTAAATTAGTTTAGCATTTCTGCTCAAATATGCGTATTATGAGAATATTGGGACTTATTCAGTTCTTATTTTTTTAATAATTAATCTTAATAATTAATCAAAGCAATATGAGGAATAGGTTAATTATGCAAGTAATAATAATTGTAAAAAATAGAATATTAGAAAATAAAAATGATTAAATTTGACAAGGGTGAATAAATCCACTTCTAATAAGATGATCTACCATTACCATGGCCACTGCAGCTTCTGCAACGGGAACAACTCGTGGACAGATGCAGGGATCGTGCCGGCCTTTTATTTCTATGTCAACATCTTCCATAGATTCCAAATCAACGGTTTTTTGCAATGTAGAAATGGATGGAGTAGGTTTAACGGCCATGCGCAGCATTATAGGCATTCCATTACTCATGCCGCCTAAAATACCTCCTGAAGTATTGGTAGTTGTTTTAACTTTTCCATCATCTAAATAATATTCATCATTTATTTCTTTAGCAGTGTATTCTGGAACATTAAAACCAAATCCTATTTCTACTCCTTTCACGGATCCAATTCCCATTAAAGCCCCGGCCAGATCAGCATCAAGTTTTCCAAAAACTGGTTCTCCCAGCCCAGCAGGAACTCCCAAAACAATGGTTTCCACTATTCCACCCACAGAGTTTCCTTCCTTTTTGGTATCAAGTATAAGTTTTTCCATCTTTTGGGCTGCTACTTTATCTGCACAGCGAACAGGATTGGTTTGAGAATATTCTTCAATTAAATTTAAGTTAACAGTATCTGCGGTTATTTTCCCGATTTTTGTAACATGGGCCACTACTTTAATGTCCAGTGTCTCCAGAATCTTTTTGGCCACTGCACCACCAATTACATGACCTATAGTATTTCTTCCGCTTCCTCTGCCACCGCCTCGGTAATCATAAGTTCCATAACGACTTATCCAGCAGTAGTCTCCATGTCCTGGTCGTGGTTTATTTTTCAAATTGGCATAAGCAGATGAATCAGCATCTTTATTGTAAACTACAGCAGTAATTGGTGTTCCATCAGTTTTACCTTCAAATATGCCGGAAAGAATTTCTACTTTGTCAGTTTCCCCACGGGACGTGGTAAGCTGGCTTGTCCCAGGCCTTCTCTTGTTTAATTCAATTTGAATATCTTTTTCACTTAACTCCATTCCTGCGGGACATCCATCTACTACTGCACCCAGAGCCCGACCATGGCTAGAGCCAAAGGTGGTAACAGCGAACATTTTTCCTGTGGTGTTTCCCATATAATCACGTCCATAATAGTGCATTGGTGATTTAGATTAATTTTATTTAATTAATACTTATTTGACCATATATTTTATGTAATATGCTATAATTTAAACAAATTAATTAATATTTATATTTAATACAAGTTAGATTTTATTAATTAAGCTTTAATTACTTTATTGAATTATTGGATAATTCAATTAGAGAAATCTTGTATTGAATTAATTCAGATTAAAATAGTAAAATTCATAAGATTAATCTTTAAAATAATCTTCCTTAATAATTGAATATAGTGCTTTATTATATATTTTGCCCGATTTAATAACACTATTTCGCATTATACCTTCTAAAAAAAATCCATTTTTTTCTAAAACTTTTCTAGAAGCCAAATTATGGTCAAAAGGTGTGGAAAATATTCTCTCCAGATTTAAATTGCCGAATCCATATTTCAAAAGTCCTTTTAATGCAGAAGAAGTGATGCCTTGGCCCCAGTATTCCTCAGCTATCCAGTAACCTGCTTCAGCAGATATTCTCTCAATATCTCTTCCAACTTCTAGACCTACTCCTCCCATGGCCTCATTATCTATGATTATTGCAAAATTATGGGTGGTATTGCTTCTTTTGGAGAGTTTTAACCATTCTTCTCCTTTCTTCATGGTGTAAGGGTTGGGAAATGAATCGCGCATATTATTGGATATTTTAGGATTATTGGCATACTTAACTAAATTCGGGAGATCAGAACGTTGCCATTTTCGTAATATGCATTTTTCACACTCAATTATCATTTCTAAAATTCCTCTTTTAATTTTTTTAAATTCTAATTATTTTTATAGTTATTTTAATATTTCTTAATAAATTAAATTATATACCTAAATTAAGTTCATTTATTTAATTAAATTTTATAAATGGATATAGTTTATATAATGTTTTTTTAAAACTTATTATTATGATAAAAAGACCAGGTAGTCAACTGATGGATATCTATGAGAGATTATATTCTCTCTATGGCCCACAGGGATGGTGGCCATTAATGGAGCACCATGGAGATAATCCTACTAAAACTGGATCTATAAAAGGATATCGTCCTGAAGATTATGATCTGCCTCAAACTGATAATCAGAGATTTGAAATCATGCTAGGTGCTATTTTAACTCAGAATACTGCATGGACTTCCGCAGAAAAAGCCTTAGCAAACCTTCATGAATTAGGAGTCATAAATCCAGAAAAAATACTTAATATGGATTTGAATGATCTAAAAGAGGCCATTCGCTGTGCAGGATTTTTAAATCAAAAATCGGTTTATATTCAAGAAATTGCAAAATTTTTCATAGGTCTAGATGGTGTGATTCCAACCAGAAAAGAGATACTTGGTGTTAAGGGTGTGGGGGAGGAAACAGCGGATTCTATTCTTCTTTATGCATATAAACAACCTGAATTTGTGGTTGATGCCTACACTAGACGTATTTTCGTGCATTTGGGACTGATTGAAGATAAGGCCAGTTACCGGGATGTAAAAGAGCTATTTGAATCTAATTTGCCTCATGATGTCCCGATTTTCCAGGAATATCATGCTCTTATTGTGGAACATGCTAAAAGATATTATCAGAAAAAGCCTTATGGTGTGGATGACCCATTAATGGAATTAATTAATTAATTAATTAAATAAATTGAATATTTACTAATTAGTTTTTTTACTTAATTATAAATTGAATAAATTACTTAAAACATATTTATATCCAATTTTAATTAATTTGCTTTATAAACCAGGTGATTTAAAATGGAATTCCCCCTTACTAGAATGCGTCGTTTGAGAAAAAGTCCACAGATAAGAAATATTCTACGAGAAACAACTCTTAGAAAAGAGAACTTCATTTACCCTATGTTTATAAAGGAAGACCTAAGAAAAGGCCAAATCGAGCCTATTAAAACCATGCCTGGTGAAAGTAGATTTTCTTTAAGTAGTGCCGTGGAAGAGGCCAAAATCCTGGAAGAGAAAGGTCTATCATCAATTTTATTATTTGGTATGCCTTCTAATAAGGATCAGTATGGAACATCTGCTTTTGAGGAGAATGGGATTGTTCAAAGAGCGGTAAGGCAGATTAAGGAAGATACAAATCTAGTGGTTATGACTGATGTCTGTCTGTGTCAGTACACTACTCATGGGCACTGTGGAATTATTGAAAATGACCAGATACTCAATGATGAATCTCTGGAAAACCTGGCCCGGACTGCACTATCTCATGCAGAAGCCGGAGCTGATGTGGTGGCTCCTTCAGACATGATGGATGGTAGGGTGGAAGCTATAAGAGATTTACTGGATATTAACGATTTTCAAGATACAATTATCATGTCTTATGCAGCTAAATATGCCTCTGCTTTTTATGCACCATTTAGGGAAGCAGTTTCATCTGCTCCATCATTTGGAGATAGAAAAACATATCAAATGGATCCATCTAACTCATTGGAAGCATTAAGGGAAGCTGAACTTGATTTAATGGAAGGTGCAGATATATTAATGGTTAAACCTGCACTGGCCTATCTGGACATTATAAAATCAGTTAAAGAAGAATTCAATGTTCCAACAGCAGCTTATAGTGTTAGTGGTGAGTATTCCATGATTAAAGCAGGAATTGAAGCAGGATATCTGACTGAAGATGCTATTTTTGAATCTATTCTCTCGATTAAACGTGCAGGAGCTGATTTAATAATTTCTAACTTTACTCCACACTTTTTAGAAATTTTAAAAAAATAAGCACTTAACAAATTATTATCAATAATTCAATAATTTATTAAAAGGATTAATACATTTATAATACGCTTTAAAATAATAAAAACGAGTGATAACTATGGATCCAGATTATATTGCTAAATCAGCCCAGATTGCTTCTGTTCTGGAAGTTAGTGGCCATCCTAAACCAGGTAATGTTCACCGAACCCAGGATTTCCATGACATGGTATTTGAAGATTTTCTTATTAGTGGTGTGGTTATTGGAGATGTAATGCGCCAAGCTGCTTTAAGAGGTCAAAAGGCCAATGAAAATCTTGATTTTTCTCAGATAAAACTAGGCGAATTGATACTAGATGCAGTGAAGGAAACAAATAAATGGGTGGATAATAACACTAATTTAGGAATTATAATGATGTTAACACCACTATCTGCTGCTGCAGCCATGAGTGATGATTTTTTCCATCTTAGAACTAATTTTACCAAAATAATGTCTTACACCACTCCTGAAGATGCAGTCAATCTATATAAAGCAATAGCTATGGCTGATGCTGGAGGTATGGGCGAGCGTGAGAATCTGGATGTTAGCAGTGATCAATCACAAATTGAATTGCTGGAAAATAAAATCAATATGTTTGATATTTTAAAGATCTCTGCTGATTGGGATCTTTTGGCCAGTGAATTAACCACTTCCATGCCAGTAACATTCGAAACGGGTTTCCCCACTTTTAAACGGATACAGAATAATTATGGAACAAATTCTTCTACAGTACAAACATTTTTAACCATATTATCTCAATTTCCAGATACATTAATCTCTAGAAAATATGGCCACCAAAAAGCCCAGCAAGTATCTCGTGAGGCTAAAAAAATATTGGATCTAGGAGGTATATTAACTCCTAATGGTGAGAATGCCCTTAGAATGTTTGATAAAGAACTATCCAGTAATAAATTAAACCCCGGAACAACTGCAGATATAACTGCGGCTACCATAATGGTTGCACTTTTAAGCGATTACCAGAATTATAAGATTTAATCCCTAAAGAATTAATTTAAAAAATATTTCACATTTTATAAATTTATAAAAATTGAATCATAATTAATTATTAGAATTCATAAAATTATAATTTAAAAAATATTTAATTAATTATATTTACTAAATAACTAAGATAATAACTTAAATTAGTTATTTATAATCCTAATTAAAATGGAGTCAATAACATGGAAGACATTGACAGAATTATCAATGAATTACACCTTTACGAAAAAAAGGTTTTAAAATCTTTAGAATCATCAAAAAAATCACTTACCCCGGAAGAGGTTGTAAATACTCAAAAATTGGATATAAAATCTGTTATGAGTGCTGCGGGTTCTTTGGCATCTAAAGACATTATTGTTGTTATAAAGGATGTAGAAGAAACTTTGAGTCTCTCTGCTGATGGTGAAAATTATGCCCAAGAGGGTTTACCTGAGAGAAAACTTTTAAACCTTCTCCAACAGGAAGGCTCGGTGCATATGAAAGATCTGGGTGCAAAATCTGGATTAAATCCTTCTGATGTTAAAATTGGCGTGGGTTGGTTGGTTAGAAAGCAGTGGGCAAAAATAAACCAGGGAGAAGTTACCATTACTGATAATGGTAAAGAAATGGCTGATAATTTACAGGAAGATGAAAAATTATTATCCTCTCTTTTAGAAAAAGGCCAGATTTCTCTGAATGTTCTTGATCATAATCTTCAGCAAGGTTTTAAATTACTAAAAAGCAGGAAAGGCCTGATTGATATTGATAAAAATACATCTCACACTTTTATTTTGACTGAAAAAGGTCAAGATATTCTGGATAAAGGAATTGTCATTCAGGAAGAGGCTACTCAACTCACCCACCAACAATTAAAATCTGGTGAATGGAAAAGCCTTAAATATAGGGGATATGGTGTAAAAGCAGAATATCCTGAATTCAATCCGGGCAAAATGCATCCTTTAAGAAGAATAATTGAAGAAATACGGAATGTATTCCTTAATTTAGGTTTTGACGAATCAAAAGGACCTATTCTTGAATCTGCTTTCTGGAACTTTGATTGTTTATTCCAGCCCCAGGATCATGCTGCCCGGGAAATGCAGGACACATTTTATATTAAAAATCCTTCCCATTCTCAGCTTCCTGATGAAAATCTTGTTTCTAAAGTGGCCCAGGCCCATCAAGATGGTGGAAATACTGGTTCAGAAGGTTGGGGCTATTTGTGGGATAAGGATGTGGCCCGGCAATCTGTTTTAAGGACCCATACCACTGGTGTTTCTGCAAGATTTTTAGCAGAAAATGAACCACCTTTAAAGATGTTTTCTGTTGGAAAAGTATTTAGAAGAGAAACTATTACTTACAAGCATCTTCCAGAGTTTCATCAAGTAGAAGGAATTGTGGCTGGTGATGAAATTAACTTTAGAAATCTTCTGGGTATACTAAAAGAGTTTTACAAAAAATTAGGATTTGAAGTTAGATTCCGACCAGCATATTTCCCTTACACCTATCTCTCTACTGAATGTGAGATTTATCTGCCTGAAAAAGAGAGCTGGATAGAATTAGGAGGTGCGGGAATGTTCCGCCCTGAAGTTCTGGAACCATTGGGGATAGAAACACCGGTAGCTGCCTTTGGTTTAGGAATCGAAAGATTGGCCATGATTAGATTAGGTATAAAAGATATCAGAATGCTTTATAAGAGTGACATCGGATGGCTTAGAAAGCTACCTATTACTCAAGGCGTTGATATTGAAGATTAATTTAAAATTAGTCTTTAAATCATTTTCTTTAATTAGCTATGAGACCATAGTGATGAGATAAAAACTTCATCTCAAATATTCTTTTTTATTTTTAAATTTCTAAACAATTTATTTTAATTCATTTAATTTATTTTTAATATTTTTATTAGAAATTGGAATTTAAAATTAATTTATTAACTAACTATAATTTAAATTATTATAAATAAAAATTAAACTTCTGCAGTGACTTGATAATATTCTCCATCGCTTTTTTTAATTTTTTTCAATATTCCTTTATTTTCAAGGGATATTATTATATGGTACATTCTAAAATTACTTACTTTTAGTTTTCCGTATAATAAATTTCCTTCTAAAATGTATCTGGAAACTAAACCATCTTCTTTAGATAAATTTCTGATTATATCCAGGGCATCTAATTCCATTTGATCTAATTCTGCAGTTTTTACTTCTTTACGAGTTTCAACCACAGAAATTTTTTTACTAACAGGTAAAGCTTTAATTTTCCCATCTTCGCGAATAATGAGATTTTTTTGCTCTAAATCGTCTAAAACATCTTTGAAATGGTGTTCAGTAATATCAATTTCCATTTTAAGTATATTTTCAGATATACCATTTGTATATTCCATTTGAAGATATTTTATCTGGTTGAAAACCACGTTTTCTTTTTTGGTTATGGTTATCATGTCTGCACCGGTACTTAATCCATTAAATCTATTATATTCTTAAATCAAATTTAATCACGATATAAAAACTTTTATTTAGTTTTTATTAGTAAAATAATTCTAATTTTTCTTTTATTAATTGCTTTGGTGATTATTTTTGTTTATCCAGTGCTATTTTAACTTTAGCATCCAAATTATCGGCGTAATGCAAAGCTGTGGCTTCTGGTAAAAATGGACTCACTGCGGAACCCCAACCATTACTTACCTCTCCATGATGACTTAAAATAAGATGGATTACCTTTTTCACAGTTTCTTCACTAATTAAAATTTTATTGGCCCGTTCTTTAATCATCTGTGCTGAAAGGTATATATGTTCCAGGAGAAGCCCGTCTTCAGTGTATTCTATGGTAAATCCATTCTGTCGGTAAATTTTCATTTTGCCAATGTCATGCAAAATAGCTCCTGTAAAAAGGAGATCATCATCAAGTTCAGGATAATTTTGGCATATAGTTTTACATAATATTAAAACTTGAGATGTATGCTCTAAAAGGCCACCCATATAATTGTGGTGTATTCTCACTGCTGCGGGGGCACTGCAAAATTCATCTTTGAATTTTTCATCATCAAAAAATAACTTCAGAAGATTCTTTAACTGTGGATTTTTCATTTGATCTATGGTGTCTCCAATGACTTCCATTAGATTATCTGCATCTTTTTCTGAGGAATGTAGAAAATCTTTTTTATCAAATTCTTCGGTAGTGCATTTTATTATTTCTGAGATTTTTAAATTAAGTCGGCCCTGATATTCTTCTACATTTCCTTTTATAGTACAGATATCTCCATTTTCAAGGTTTTGTACGATGGAATTTAACTTACCATTAGAAAACATTCTACCTGTTATTTCACCAGTTTTATCTGAAAGTGTGACATCAAGATACTCATTTCCATGCTTGGTTAGCTTAATGGATTTATTAGAAATGGCAAATTTTGAGAGTATTGAACCGCCCTTTAAATTCTTTACAAATTCATCTGGTAATTTTTGGTTCATTTAAATTCTCCTTAATTAGATTTTATTTTTTGATATTAATGTTTTATAATAATGCTATGAGCTATGTATCTAGAATAAGTATAAACTTGAATATTATTATTATTATTAAAAATAGATAATATATTTATTATAATTTGGATTTAAGAAGGAACTAACAGTTCTGCAGCTACCATTCGACAAATATCGGTTTTGGTTATAACACCAACTGGATTTTCATCTTTCATTACTAGAAGACCTGAAATATCTGCCCTTAACATTAAATTGGCAGCATCTTCTATAGCATCATCGGCAGAAATAGTTATTACATTTTCTACCATAATTTCTGACACTTTAATATCTTCGGCTTCTTGAGGGCCGGGTTTTATGGTTCCTAGTATTCCAATTAGGTCGGTATATGACACAACACCAATAGGTTTATTTTCATTATCCAATACAAATAGCCTTCTCACCCCATGTTTATACATTTTCTCAAATGCTTCCAGAGGCAGGGTATAGGGGCTTATAGTAATAACTTCGTTATTCATTGCTTCTTTAACCTTCATTTTATCCCTTAGTTTTAATCTGTTTTATTTCACCTTTATATTTTAGCTTTGATGGATTTTAATTCAAAAATGTTTAATAGAAAAAGATTTTATATGAGTTGATTTCTAAAATGGGCTTATCTAAATATTTAATTTTTTTACAAAATTGAACGAATTATTTATATAGTACAACCATACACAAATATTATTACTGCACACTAATATTTAGATTAATATTATGGTATTGTTTGCTTTCAGCAATATTGCTTTAGAATGAAAGTATAAATATGATGATAGATTATTAATATAATAACCTACGGGGGAACATTATGATGAGAATAAGTATGTCATTACCCAAGAAACTGTTAAGTGAATTTGATGAAGTATTAAAAGATCGAGGTTATCAATCCCGATCAAAAGGTATAAGAGACGCTTTAAAAGATTACATTGTCCGTTATCAATGGATGAATGAAATGGAAGGCGAACGTATTGGTATTATCGCAGTAATATATGACCACCACTATACTGGTGTCATGGAAGATTTAGCGGATATTCAGCATGATTACCGAGATTATATTAATGCGGTAATGCACGTGCACATGACTGACAAGTATTGTCTGGAAGTTGTTGTTGTTAAAGGAGATGTGGGATACATTAGAAACCTAACCGAAAAAATGATGAGGTTAAAAGGTGTAGACCATGTTAGATTAACTAGTACTGCAACTGGACAACACATTGATCATGACTAATTTCAAAATTTAATTGTTTTAAATTTAAACCAATAAAATCAATGAAATTTTTAACTACTCCCTATCATTATAATCTCTTACAAGATACTGAGAGATTATCGGCCTTTTATGAGCCCATTTCTAATAATGAGTGGGATGTAGTGTATGACCTGGGTACGGGGAGCGGAATTCTTTCTTATTTCGCTGCTCATACCTCTAATTTTATTTTTGCATTCGAAAAGAATCCTAAATCCTCGGAATGCGCCCAAAAAAATCTTGAAAAATGGCCTAATGTCCAAGTGATTAATTCTGACATAATGGATTTTGAATTTACACAAAAAGCAGATTTAATTATCTGTGAAATGTTAGATACTGCTTTAATTGATGAAGAACAGATTCCGGTTTTAAACAAAGCTTTAAATTATCTAAAACCTTCAGGCACTGTAATACCATTTGGTGTTTTAAATGGGGCCGAGCCTATATTCATGCAAACCCCTAGGATTTGTTATCAAGATGTTGATGATATAAACTTTCCAAAGTATCAAAATATGGGAAATTTAGTTATTTTTAATAAGATTATTTTTGAACCGTCTATGGAAGAACAGGTTAATGTGGATATTGAATTCACAATTTCGATTCCTGGAAAAATAAATGCTCTAAAACTCACATCTTTTACATTAATCGAGCCTAATTTGATTTGTGGCCCTACGCCCATGCTTAATCCACCACTATTTGTCCCCATTGAAGAAATAGATTTAAATAAGAATGAAAAACTTAAATTGAATTTATCTTATGTTATGGGAGGTGGTTTAGATACTATTAGAACCAAAGTTAAGAATATTTCTTGAAGATTGTCAAAAGCTTGTAATTTTGACCATTGGAAATGAATTACGGGGGGATGATGGTTTAGGTCCTTTATTTGCTAATAAATTTTCTAAAATAACTAAAAACACCTCTAAAGTGATTGTAATTGATGGAGGAATTGTTCCAGAAAATTTTACAGGAACTATACGCAAGGAAAATCCATCCCACGTTATTTTAATTGATGCTGTGGAAATGAATGCCCCACCTGGAGATATGAAGTTCATAGCAAAGGAAGAAATTTCCCAATATAATGTATCTACTCATTCTATGCCTATTTCATTTTTAATTAAATATTTAGAGACGACTTCTTCTTTTAAAATTATTTTATTAGGTATACAACCTCAAAAAATGGAATTAGGTGAAGAAATAACAGAAAACGTTCAAATAAGTGTTAATAAATTAGTAAACGTTTTTAAAAATATTTTGAATGATTTTAATCTTATATAAAATTGTTAATTATATGTTTATTACAAATTTCAAATATCACCATATTCAATTAAATAAGATATCAAATATTATATTAAAAAATTTTATATTGAATAAGCTATTAAGTTTATTAAGAATGGGATGGCTTAATTTAATAAAAATATCTTATAAAATATCTTCATGACCAAATATTTTATTTTAATTCATTAATAACAGATAATATTTCTTTTAAAAGTGATATAATGAAAATTTTATTTATCGGAGCAAGATTATACCATGGAGTGGTAGATTATGTCCAGGAAAAGGGCATTACCAGCATAATGTCGGAATCAAATCCAGATTCACATAATCTAAAACTTCCCGACAAAGTTCATATAGTTCCTCGAGGAATGGGTGCACCTATGGAACTGGATATTAAAGAAGATGTTGACGCAGTCTTACCTTTAATTGGGATTGATGGGCCTTTAATGGATGTAGGAAAAATGAAGAATGTGCTGGAAAAAGAATATGGAATTCCAGTAGTTGCTTCTAATGAATCCGCTGCTTCTATAGCCGCCAGCAAAATAAAAACCAAGGAATTTTTCACTAAAAATAAGATAAATACTCCAGATTATCAAATCATATCTAATTCAGAAAATTCAGATAAAAGGAATAGATCTGATTTTTTAGCAATTAACTCTTCTAAAATTAAATTTCCTTGTGTATTAAAACAAAGTGAGGGCCAGGGTGGAGTAGGAATAATGGTGGCCAAAAATAAGGAAGATGTGGAAAATTACTTCCAAAAATATGATGAGGCCATTGTAGAACAATTTATTGATGGATTTGAAATTTCGGTAGAGGTTTTAAGGTGGAATGGGAAATCCGTACCATTAGCTGTTGTCTGTAAGGGTAAAACTACTTTAAAAGGTCTTCATCCATTGGATAAGATTAAATATGCTCCTGCGGATATTCCTGGACTTTCTAATGAATTGGCCAGAGACCTGGCTCTTAAAATAACAAATTTAATGGGATCTGAAGGTAATACTGATGTTGATATGATATTTGAGCCTTCATCTGGGAAATTATATGCTATAGAAATGAATACTCGCCCTAGTGGTACTAGATACCTTACTGCTGCCAGTTCTGACATTAATCCTCTTAATGAACTGGTGGATATGGCCTTAGGGAAATGGGATGTTAATGATGTTAACAATAGAATGAACAATTATTATTCCCTTGAAATTCCTGTAGGTGAATTTAATGGCAGAAATCATGATAATTCTTCTCAAAACTTCAGAGGCTCTGATTCATGGGTTGTTCACGGCCCAAGGAATATTAAAAGAGTACCCATCCACGTTAAAAACAAAAAAAGACCTTCAAAAACCGAAAACTGCCTAAAAATAATTTTAATTAAATTTAATTTTAATATTTCCATTAATCCTAGTTAAATTATCTAATATCTTATGTTCATCTTATTTTATTTTTATAATTAATATTAAATCAATAAAACCTAAATTGTCAAAACATAAATAAACGATGAAGAAAAGATTATCATAAAATATTTAAATTATTATTTTATCAATTAGTTAATATATGAAATAATATTGAATCATAAATTCTTTAAAAATTAAGTTCTTTAAAAATATTAATCAAAACTTGGTCTTAATAATATTAATTAGTAATTAAGACTAGGTTAAATAAAATTTTAAATATAAATAGTCGCATATTTCTATTACAAACTGGTTAAATGATATCAGTTATCAATTGTATTTTATTTAATAAGGTGATAATTTGGATTCTCTTCAAAATGGATGGGTGGTGCTAGCATTAGCTCTATTAGCATCCCTCTTTTTCACAGCATTTATCAAAAAAATTCTTAAAAACGCTAATATATCGGACAGTCCTATAGTAACAGAACATCGCCACAAAGCAGGCACTCCTACCATGGGTGGTATTGGAATCCTCATGGCAGCACTTTTTGTATCTTGTATATATTTCAAAAACACTTATTTGATTATAACTTGTTTTATAATGATGACTGCTGGTTTAGTGGGATTACTTGATGATTTAATTGGCTTAAAAACCAAAGAACTGCAAAAAATTGTTAAAAACATCTCAAAATCTCCTATTGAAATTGGCCAGCTATCTCTAAAACCTGGTGAAGAAGCTCGTGCTGCCACTGAAAAAGCAAAAAGTGATCTGGAAGGACTTTTAAAAACTGGAAATGTTGAAGTTGTTGGGGAGGCCCCAATTAAAAGCGAGGTTAAAGAGAGCGAAAAAATATTGGCTCAATTTATCATTGCATTATTTTTAGTGGGTACTGGTGCGGTAACCACTATTGGTGGATTTTCCTTGGGATTTTTGGTTATCCCTATCGTTATAATTGGAATTATTGGAGCAATCAATGCAGTTAACCTCATAGATGGTATGGATGGGCTTGCTGCAGGAATAATAACAATTGCTTCAGCTTCATGTGCTATTTTCCTTAATTTAAATGGTAATTTTACATCTTCTGTCCCATTTATTGCTTTAACAGGATTAAGTTTAGGATTTTTAGCATTTAATCGCTATCCTGCAAGTATTTTCATGGGAGATACGGGATCTTTTGCTCTAGGTGGAGGATATGCTGCAGCAGTTATGCTCACCGATACAGCTTACTTTGGAGTTATTGCTCTTGCAATCCCTATTGTTTCTGTAATTATAAGTTTAATGCACCGATCTCACATTATAAAACTTCCTGTAGAACCATTACACCATACTTTACATTATAAAGGACTTTCTGAAAAGAAAATTGTTCTTATTTACTGGGCTTTAACTCTGATAATCTGTGCCATAGGTCTTTATTTCTACCAATCTTTCCCTAAATGAGGTAAAATTTCATGGAAACGCCACCTTTTAATTTTAATTCACATTTTTTAGCCTCCACCATAGCTAAAGAGATTTCAGGGAAATTATTTGGCCCAGATAATCTTTTCAATGGTATTTTCAACACATTAGGTGATTCTAATTGTGGGGATATTATTATAAGGCACTGGATTGACGAGGAAGGAATTAAAATTGCTTTTAAAAAGGGAACTTCTGGAATAATAACTCAAGATGCTCGAGAAGGAGCAACAGAGTTGGCCATAAAATATGGAATATCTTTAATTGTAGTTGAAAAAATAGAAATTGCTAATGCATTTGCTTTAAAATGGGCCATTAATGAATTTGCTCCGGAATCTCACAGGGTGGTAATTACTGGAACTAATGGTAAATCAACAACGACTCACATGATTTATCACATTCTTAAAACTGCTAAATGGAATGTTTACACTAATACTGACTCTAAATCTGAATTTAACACGTTAATTGATCCTATGGTATCTAAACAGATATCTGAATTTGCACAAAATCTAGAAAAATCTAGCTTTAAATGTTCTAATAATCAAGTTAAGGGATGCTCTGGTCAGAAAATAGATGCTTTAATAATTGAAGTTTCTGAAGTTCAGGGCTGGTTAGATAATGTAATGAAAGACCATGCTTATTTAATGACTCAAGCTATAAATCCTGAGGTTTTAGTCATTACTAATGTGGCCATGGACCATATTGGTCTGGTTAATTCTATGGATGAGGTATTTGATGAGATTTATGGCGCGGTCAGGGCGGTGGAATCTGGAGTGGTGGTCCTGAATTTCAATGA
>CAYUFT010000018.1:0-26924 GCA_964444115.1 uncultured Methanobacteriaceae archaeon | reverse complement strand
GGATTCGCTGTCCCATGGCCCGATCGGGTTCTGGCATCTCAGCGATCTTGGCCAGTACAATTTTTTCCGCGTCTTCATTCTTTTGTTTAGTTGTTTTTTTCATGAATTCACCCCAATTAATAGATTATCTGAAAAAAATAATTAATTCACTCCCTAACCACAACACCATTATCCTTCAAGAAGGCCTTCACCACACCCACAGGATACTCATTAAAGTGGAAGATGCTGGCAGCCAAAGCGGCATCTGCTTTGCCCAGGGTGAAAGCTTCTAGAACATGTTGCGGAGTACCTACACCACCCGAGGCAATTACAGGAATGTCCACACTTTCACTTATGGCTCGGGTCAGTTCCAAGTCATAGCCGTCCTTGGTACCGTCCCTATCCATGGAGGTGAGTAAAATCTCTCCAGCTCCCCGGTCCTCGCATTCCATGGCCCAGGCAATAGCATCCATACCTGTGAACTCACGGCCACCATAGATACTACAATCAAACCAGGCCAGGCCATTTTTAGTTTCTACAATTATCTTATCCTTGGCCTCGCTCTCGTCTTCAATGTACCTTCTCTTAGCATCTATGCCTATGACACAGGCCTGGGATCCCACTATCTTGGAAGCTTCACTTATAAGGTCTGGATTGTGAATAGCCGCCGTATTGGTGGAGCATTTATCTGCTCCAGCTTTGAGCATGTTCACGTAGTCCTCTGGTTTCCTGATGCCCCCACCCACACAGATAGGCACAAATACGTTCTCGGTGGTGGCCTTTATTACATCAGCCATGGTTTCCCTTCTCTCGTGGGAGGCGGTGATGTCCAGGAATACTATTTCGTCGGCCCCGTCTTCATAGTATTTGGTGGCCAGTTCTACTGGTTCCCCAGCATAACGGATCTGTTTAAATTCTACTCCTTTTACTACCCGGCCGTGGGGTACCTGCAGGTCGCAGTCCAGACAGGGAATGATTCTTTTGGCAAGCATGGATAATCTCCTTATAATATAAAGTAATGTATTAAGTTTTTTAAAAGTGGTATATAATTTATTCCTAAGGCGTTTTCAATAAATTTATAACATATCGTATTAATCTAATAATAGTTACACTGATAGGAGATAATAAACATGAATTTTAGCGATGTATTTGTTGATTCCCTTCGTTATCCTTTTACCGATATCAAAAAGCTTTTAATATTGTTGCTTCTTCATTTTGGAACATTTTTACTCATTCCAATTATAATGGCCTATGGTTATGCATTAAGAATCATAGAAAATACCTTAAAAAATGAAAATGAACTCCCTGATTTTAGTAATGTGGGTCAGCTATTAGAAAAGGGTCTGGAATTCATTGTAGTAACCTTGATTTACCGAATTCCAATTTTTATTGTTACCATTTTAATATTTACACAAATCTCTTTAATTACCGTTTCACCGACTATGCTAATTAGTAATCCCATTTACATGATTCCATTAATAGCCATTGGGTTTTTGGTAAATATATTCTATGTCCTGGGTCTGGCCAACATGGTCCAGGAAAAGCGTTTCAAGGGTGCTTTTGCATTTAAAAGAATATTAGAATTAATTAAGAAAATTGGATGGGGAAAATACCTGGCATTTTTAGTGGTATTTACCATAATACTAGAGTTAATTAGCTCTATTGCTACATTTTTATTAACTCCATTTACTGTTAATATGGGGATTTACGCCCCAATAGGATACTTTGCCATTTCTTTCATTTTCAACACCTATCTTCTGGCCTTTGGAAGCAGATTTAAAGGTTTAATTTATCCTTTAGATGAGATTGAAGTTGAAGAAGACGTTTCCATTAATTAGGTGATTAAATGAGTTTTAAAGAAATCGCTGCCGATTCCCTTCGTTATCCTTTTACAGATTTGAAAAAGCTTTTAATATTGCTAATTCTGGTTTCAAGTACCATATTTATGGGCCGTCAATTTATTCTAATAGTCATTCCAATTAATATAATAGTAAATGGTTATTTAATTCGGATTATTGAAAGCACCTTAGAAGGCTCAGATAAATTTTCTGCTTTTAATGACCTCAAAAAACTGATAATAGATGGTATAAAATTTATTATTGTCAGCACAATTTACGAAATACCCATATTTGTTGCCTCAGTCATTGCATGGGGATTCTTAACCTTGGATCAAAATTCAATAAATTATGTCTCATTTGTAATCTTATTAATTGTTGGTTTCATAGTGAATATCATTTTTTTAATGGGCCTGACCAATATGGTCCATGCAAAAACCATTTTCGGCGCGTTTCAATTCAGAAAAATTATTAACTTAATTAATGATGTCGGTTGGAAAAAATACATGATTTATCTACTTTTCTTTACCCTAATTGTAGAGGGTGTTAATCTTATCACATTAATCATCAGTTCAACTGTAATTTTCAGTTTTCATAGTCTCATTCCCAGTGATATTTCTATGCTCTGGATAGATCCTAATTATTACTCATTCATTGCTTATTTGATATTTCAAGGGATAATAAGCACTTATTTATTGATATTTGGCAGCAGATTCCGGGGATTAATTTATCCTACTAAACCTCTTAAAAATGAAAATAAAACTAATACTGAAACATAGACCATAAAATAGAGGTCCACCTATGAACTCTAAAGAAATCATTAAAAATTCGCTTATTTATCCATTCCTGGATTTAAAAAAAACTTTCACTATGTTTATTCTATTTTTAACCAGTTTTTTAATATTTCCTGGAATTATGGCCTGTGGTTACTTACTTCAATTAATCGAAAAGACAACTCATGGTTCTAAAAAATTATGGGGCTATGATACTAAGAGAAATCTGTTGTTGGATGGTGCGAAATTCCTGGCCATGTTCCTAATATTTGGAACAATTTTCTATGGGATTCTATGGGCTTTAGAAAAATTTTTAATTAATTTTACTACATTAAATAGTCCACAAGATTATCTTATAACCGCCGTTTTCACCATTGCCTTTAACATGTTTTTTGTAATGTCTCTGGCCCATATGGCCCATGAAAAGCGTTTTATATCTGCTTTTAACATTAAGAAAATATTTAATTTAATAAAAAAAGTGGGAATAAAAAAATACATATTTTTATTAGTTATTTTTACCTTGGTGGTGGAATTCATAAATGAATTTCCAATAGCAGTACTAAAAAATATCATAGATTTTAATGGAATCTGGGGAAATATAAGTTTTATATTGATTATTCTGGTGATTTTAAGCTATATACTAATATTTGCCAGTAGATTTACCGGTTTAATTTATCCAAAAAAAGCCAGAAAAATAATTGAATAATGAATTAATACTTGTTCAGAGCAATAGAGGTTAAAAAATGAACATTAAAGAAATATTCACCGATTCATTAAAATTTCCATTTATCTACTTGAAACAGTGGTTAATTTTAATAATTTTATTTATGGGAAGTCCTTTAGTATTTCCATTTATTCTAGGATTTGGATATTTATTAAGAATCATAAAATCAAGTTCTAATGGCTCAAATGAGGCCCCTAAATTTAATGAATGGAAATTAATGTTTAAAGACGGCCTGAAATATATCATAGGCATTATGATCTTGATGATACCTAGTGGTTTTTTAATTGCCTTGGGTGTTAATTTAGAAGGAAATAACTTATTATCTCTTATTAGCATTACTTTAGTCAATTTAGTTCTATATTATTTCTTTATCATGGCCCTGGGCAATATGGCCCATAAAAAACGATTTAAGGCCTTTTTTGATGTTAGAAAAATATTTGGATTAATAAAAAAGCTGGGAAATAGAAAATATTTAATTTTTGTACTAATTTTCACTTTAATGGAGACTATTATTACAGCCATGGTAGTTTTGCCTAATTTAGGAGATTTAGAAGATATGTTCCTGTATATGTTTGCTTTAAGCTATTTGCAAATATTCCAGAGTAGATTTGCCGGTTTAGTATATTTAAAAACAACTGAAATTGATGAAATAATTAAAAAAGGAGACATTAAATGAAAATTAAAGAAATAATATCCGACTCAATAAAATTCCCATTTTCCAATCCAGTGCGATTCCTAACTCTGGGATTTATACTGATATTCAGTTCCCTCATACTACCCATGATACTGGCCGGAGGATATTTACTGAGAATAATAAAAAATACTTCTCAGGGAATTCGTGAAATGCCTCCCTTTGAAGATTTAGTCGATATGTTTATTGATGGATTAAAATTTCTGCTGGTGAATATTATATATTCGATTCCCGCAGGAATATTGATAACTTTAGCAATTATGATATCCATATATACCTCTTTTAGTAAAAGTATACTGGCAACCGGTCAGGTCAGTAATCAGACTATGGCCATGTACTCTGGTTCCGCCTATTCCCTGAATCTTCAAATGTTTGACGGCACCTTGCCCCTAGTATTATTGGGACTTGGAATATTACTCCTGGCCCTGAGTTATCTGGTACAGATGATTGCCCTACCTCGCATGGTTTACAAAAATAAATTTGGGGCCGCTTTTGAAATTAAAGGTATTTATAAAGAGATTAAAATGCTGGGCTGGGGAAAATATCTGATTTGTGGAATTTTTTTGGTGTTTGTTCTCTTTTTAACCACTACCATTGGCCTAATTTTGCCTGATCTTCTTAAAAGTTTTGGAATCGCAGGATACCTCCTAAGTCTAACCATAGTTGGTTTATTAGTTAGTTCATTTGAATATGCATTCCAGGGAAGATTTATGGGCCTTATTTATCCTGGCGAAGTTGAAAATGAAGATGAAACTGATAAAACATCCTCGGTTTGTCCAGAAAGATGAAATATAAATATACCTTTTTATTTTTTCATTAACTACATGAAAACACTTGAAAATTCAATCTAAGATTAAAAAATCTAATTCCAAAAATTATATTAAAGAATTAGTTAAATTAATAAAAAAAGATTTATTTGCGGAGATTATGGATGAAACTTGGAGATATGATTTCAGATTCAATTAAATTCCCTTTTAGTGATATGAAAAGATTTTTAGGAGTTTTACTTTTATATTTAAGTAGCATTACCATATTTTTATCTCCTCTGACCATGGGATATGCATTGCGAATTATTGAAGCAACCACTCAGGGAGAAAAAGAACTGCCGGAGATTGTGGAATGGGGTCGAATGTATATAGATGGTTTAAAGCTGATTTTAACCTCAATAGTCTACTTTTTGATTCCAGCGATCCTTATTATCCTATCTGTGGTCATGATGAGTATTTCAACAAGTTCTATTGTTTTACTGATTATAGGAGTTCTGGTTTTTATAATAATCAACCTGACCTATATTACTGCAGTAAACAATATGGCCTATGAAAAGAAGTTAGAAGCCGCTTTTGACTTTAAAAAAATATTAGGACTTATAAAAAATATGGGATGGTTAAACTACTTTATTTACATCTTCCTATCTGGATTCGTAGGCTATATAATTTCTAAAATATCTGATGTATTATTTTCTTCATTAGTATCTTTTGGATTAACCGGGATATTGATAGGGCTCCTAATATTAATATTAAGTAGTAGTTACATTTTAATGTACCAATACAGATTTTTTGGATTGTTGTTCTGTCACATGAAAACAGAATTATCACCTGAGAATGAAATTATAGAAAAAGAAGCACTTGATGGTGGTACTGAAATATAATTTTGTTAGAATAATTTCTAAATATTTTTTTTATTTTTAACAGAATACTTTATAAAGGAAAACCATCTAACAACTAATCTACTCATATTAAGATTACACTTTATAATTAGGGCCCGTAGTCTAGCCTGGAATATGACGTGGGACTTCGGATCCCAAGGTCGGGGGTTCAAATCCCCCCGGGTCCGCTATACTATTACTTTTACAGTTCTTTGACAGAGGCCGATTTTCAATTGACTTGAAAAATCACCTTTCGCTCTCTATGGCCTCTAGAGAACTACAATTTGTTAATTCTACTTCTTTTAATCATTTCTGCTGATTTAAAATAATTATTATTCTTTTATGATTTTGACTTTATTTTAACTATTAATTTTTTAGTTTAATTATTAAAATTCACAATTAGAAATTTTTTTAATTAATCCCCACAATAATATTAAACATGATGAAATCTCCCAACTCCCACTTAGGCCATTATTATCCAGCCACCCGCCAAGAATGGAGGCAGTGGCTAAAAGATAATCATAAAACCTCATCTGGGATATGGATAATTTATTATAAAAAAGGAAGCCAAAAACCAACAGTATCCTATGATGATGCCGTGGAAGAAGCCCTTAGTTTTGGCTGGATTGACAGCACGGCCAATTCTCTGGATGAAGAGAGATATATGCAGTTATTTACTCCCCGCAAGCCAAACAGTACCTGGTCACGTATAAACAAGCAAAGGGTGGAAAAACTTATAAAACTAGGCACCATGACCCCTGCTGGCCTGGAAAAAATTGAAATTGCCAAGAAAAACGGCTCCTGGAACATAATGGATGATGTTGAAGATTTAATTGTTCCAGGTGATCTAGAAATTGAATTTAGAAAAAATAAAGAGGCCCACTCAAATTATAATAATTTTTCAAATTCTGTGAAAAAACAGATTTTATGGTTAATTGTTAGTGCCAAGAGACCAGAGACCAGGAAAAGAAGAATTGAAAAAGTTATAAAAGCTATAGAGAAAAATGAAAAGCCATTTTAATTATCATAGCCATTATTGAGATTAGTTATTTAAAAAATAAATTTATCTGAAAACACATTAATTCCCTCATTCATCCTCAATAACCGCTTCTTTAAAGAATTCAGGTACTAGGGAACGGTACAGTGGGCTTTTAAATAGCATTTTTATATTCTCATCCAACACATAGGTGTAACATTCATCGTCCTGGGCCCTCATTCCCCGGCCATATGCCTGCATAAGAGTCATTACTGTTTTATAGGCATACCATTTCTGGTCTCGTTGTCTGCGCATGTTTACCTGTCTATCCCCCAGATACGGGAATGGAACCTTGTAAATAACCTGGAAACGGCACTTGTCATAGGGTAAATCCACCCCTTCACTCATGGAAGGGCTAACTAAAACCAGGGGAGATAAACTATTTTCAAATTGCTTTAAAACTCGCTCCCTATTCATGGAATTATGGGCCGTTAAACGAGAGTTAGGAATTTTTTGCATGATATAATTTTGACACTGGTAATTGTGAGTATGAATTAGTCCCTTATCATGCTGGTGCCTTTTAAGAATCTTGTTTAAAATAGGTAAAGTATCTGGAGCGGTCCGTTTAATACGGTTTTTAGACATCTTACCTGCTAATTTCAGTTCAATAGGCCGTTTAGATGCGGGGAACGGACTGTCCACTTTGACGAAATAAACTTCCCGGGAATCCAGGCCTAGCCACTTGCAAAACATCTGATGAGAAAGAATAGTAGCACTCATGAATATGCAGGTTTTTGCATGTTTGAATAAGTTCTCTTCAGCATAATGATGAACTCTAAGTGGTTTAAATGAAACTCCACCTTGATTAGGATCTACTACCCAGTTTTTAGGTTCTTTTTCCAGATTTTCTGCCAGATCTCCCAGTCGAGAAACAGTATGGTTTATTCGATCCGCCTTATTTTTAGGCATGTCTTTAACATTTATATCCTGGTAGGAATCTCTTAAAGACTCCACTTGCAATATCCAGTCATTAGGGTCAGTGAAGGTCGCCATTTTTGGAGGAATAACCTTTTTAATGTCCTTTTCCAGCCTCTGATTGGAAACAATTACTTCCAATCTCCTCATGAGCTTATCTTCAATATTATGGGCCTCATCCAATATCATAAGGTCCCTTGACCCGAAATGCCCCACATAATTCAGTTCCAGAAGAGCATAATCATAATTCATAAGGGTGATGTCACTATTAACTGCATCCGCTTTTTGATCCCAGTAATGACAGTGGTCCGCCGATTGGAAAAATACAGGGTTACCAAATGAATCATCAAATGCTTCAATAGCCCCAATAGTGGGTGATTTGCTTACACCATATCGACAGTGGAATTTTTTAGAGCTGGGAGTGGTTTGACAGGTCCCGATGTCACAACCAGATTCCAGATCATCAGTTTTGCAGGAAAAGTTTCCCCGACCTTTAACCTGGCCAAAATCAAATTCATGAGCATACTGATTCTGCAGTTGTTTAGTCATGGTCAGAATATAAGCAGGTTCATATATTCTGGCCAAAGTGGTAGCTATAGCCGATTTACCCGTTCCAGTCCCTGCTTCCAAGACAATGTAGCGAAATCCTTCATCAATAGCATTTTTAATATCCAATATTATGTCCAGCTGCCCTTCCCTCGGGTCTGGAAAAGGAAAATTATTAATTATTTCCTCATCGATATCCGGAAATCGGCTTTTTATTTCGCTCCGTCGGGAAGATGAAAGAATGGTGCTATTGGAAGGTTTTTTGGGAGTGTAGGTAGAGGGTTTTGTAGAAGAATTTCTAGAGGATTTGTTATAAAGTATATCTCTGGATTTCTCCTGTTTCGTGCTCTCAGGCCTAACATAAGATTCTATTTTGCTTTTAAAAGAGTTTTTACTTTTAGTTTTATTCCTATCACTGCATATACAACGATTTCTCATCATTCCACAATCAGGACAAAAAAGAGGGTTTGCCATGCCACATATATTAGTTTTGATGTTATAAATAGATTTAAAGAGACCATTTGAAAAGTATTAATACGCTCTTCTAAAGAGGTAGTAAGCAGTCGGTCCGTGTAAAACTTTAAAACTTCCATTTTATAATGGTTGATAAGCAAATAGATAAAAAAATCTAAAATTAGTTAATTAAATTATAAATAAATATAAGCAATGTGTATAAAATAGAAATTAATATTCTAAAAAGCTTATTCTAAAGTTTAAAATTTATTATTTTATTCAATATTAGAATTAATTAGAGTAATTAGCTATTTAATTCCAGTTATAATATTAATAATCAAGGATTTTATTAATTTAAAAAAAAGTTACTAACTTAATTAAATAATAATGTTATTAGGTGTATTTTATGTCAAAAGGAAAATTAATAGGAGTGGGAGTAGGGCCTGGTGATCCTGAACTTTTAACTATCAAGGCCGGAAAAATTTTAAACGAAGTAGCAGTGATATGTGCCCCTCGATCAGCCCCTGAAAAACCCAGTATAGCTCTAGCCATTGTTCAACCCACATTAATTAATAGAAAAGACGATTATAAAACAATGGAACCGGTTTTTCCTATGACTGAGGATAAAAAGTCTCTGGAAGAACACTGGGACCAGGCCGCAGACATGGTGGCCATTCATTTAGAAAATGGGGATGATGTGGCCTTTGTGACCTTAGGAGATCCTTCCATATTCAGTACCTTCTCCTATCTTCAAAAGAGAATACTGGAGAAAGGATATGCTGTAGAAATGGTTCCAGGAATAACATCTTTTACTGGCTGTGCCTCGGCAGCAGGTATTCCACTGGTAGAAAAAGATGAAATACTGGTTATTGTTCCCAAGATTGACCATCGGCTAGAAAATATTTTAGACGATGGAGACACTTTTGTTATAATGAAAACCTCTCGCCATGGCGAATTACTAGAGAATACTATTGAGGCCGATTCGAGAAATAAAGAAATAATTTCAGTGCAGAACTGTACCATGGAAAACGAAGAAGTGGTGCAAGGTTTTGTTAAAAATAAGAAATATCTCTCCACCACTCTGGTGAAGTTTTCCCGTGATTAAAATCGATTAGTTCTTAAAAAAAAGTTAAAAAAAATTAATTTAATTAAATATTTAATTATTTTAATTTATTTTAGTATTTTATAGGATTAGATGCCTTTTTACTATCAATTCAAGCGCTCTTTCTCTATTTCTCTGCCAGTTCTTTTAGTATTTGCAGAGCTTTTATCCAGGCATCCAGAAGATACTGCTTTAATTCTTCATTTATTTCACCAGGCAAAGATAAATCCACTATTACCTCGGTTTTATCATCAATCTCTTTAAAGGTATAATTTTCATGTGATCCCGCCCATTCTTTGGCCTCTTGACCAGTAGTATCTTCTTTTCCATCTTTCACCACACCTTTAGGTTCAATAGAAAGAAATTCATAAGGCCTGCTTTCTTTAATTTGGCTCACCATTCCAGACATCTTCCCGTTCTCGTCCGGTGCCAAGAAAAGCATTTTACTGCCTTGATTCCAGTTCCCTTCATAGAAAGAACCCGGCATAAATGGCTCAGTCCATATTTTGTAAGTATCCAGATCAAGCATGGTGTGCCAGACCTTTTCTTTTGGAGCATTAATTACTATTGAAAATTGTTGATTTTCCATATTTATTCCCCCTTTAATGGATTTAAACCAGAAAATGTTCTGATTCTTATATTATATATTGAATTTTTAAATATAAAAATTGACTTAATCAACAAAAATATTAATAAAGTTAATTTCTCTACAAAATCAGATTATTATTCAAAGTTAATCGGGAGACACTATTCAGAAAGCCCATCCAAAGATTCAATCACAAAACAACAGTACTTATCTCCTTTAGCATAGCACTTAATTTCATTAACAATAATTTTTTGAGATAAATGAGCCGAAAAGACAGCTTCTAATATTCCAGCATCCAGTGCACAGGCAGATTCACCCACATTAGGAAGAAGACCACATTCAAAACAATCATAGGCCCGTACCGTAATGGGATTTAGATTTTCTATCTCCAATCTACCCAGGCCATTGGATACCCAGAAATCGGCCAGATTTTTTAAAAGTTCCCCCGTATTTTTATTTTCCAATTGCCGGTAAAATACCTCGCCTATCCTCATTCCAGTTTGATTGAGAATAGGGTCCAAATTTATGCCTTCTTTAATCATTACTACTCTTAAAGTATGAAACATGAGCCGGAAAAATTCAAAAGGATCCCCTTTATTTATTAAATTCTTTATAAGAAATTCTACTTTTTCTTCTTCTCTTTCCCGGACTTCTTGCTGGTTTAATTCACCAATATAACGAGAATTAATAAAAAATATCTTCTTACGTTGATCTGAGGGATGAGTTTTAGATCCAATTACCCCGTCTTGAGATAGGGCCTTGAGATGGACCGAGACGGTGGATTTAGATTTTCCAGTTACTTTCACTATCTCATCGAAACTCAGTTCCTTTTCTCTTAAAGCAGAAAGAATAATAGACTTTACAGGACTTTTAACTACATTAAGTCCTTTGGGAGTTGAAAAAATCTTTATAGAGCTTTTATTTTCATTTTCCGACATTATATTTTTCTGCACATTTTTTGGGGTTTCCATTTGATCTACCTGAATAATAGATATAGTTAGTTTTAGTATATAATAGTTCGCGCATTATAGAATGTTCGAGGAGAAGCGAACAGAAAATATTATATATTAGTTCGTATAGTATAGTATATTCGAGGAAAGACGAACAAGTTGACAAGGACATATTATTATCAAGGAATAAAACGGAATCATTGCTCAATGAGTTCATTGGATTGTTAAAATAAGTTAAATAGAATAATAAAGTGTTATAACGGTGAAAATATGAAAGCAGAAGCAACAAAGATTACTGATGGAGTATACTGGGTAGGAGTATTAGATTGGGATTTGAGAACTTACCATGGATACACCTTGAATGGAACCAGCTACAATGCCTACCTTGTTTTCGGTGATGAAAAAGTGGCCCTAATTGACAATGCCTACCCTGGAAAATTCCCAGAACTCTATGCTAGAATTGAAAACGCTTTCCAGCAAGAAGGAAGAGAAGTTAATATTGACGTAATTGTTCAAAACCACGTGGAAAAAGATCACAGCGGATTACTGGTAGAATTACATAAGAAATTCCCACAAACACCTATTTACTGCACAGAAATTGCGATTCCAGGTCTTTTAAAACATTTTCCTGTACTTGAAGGAGCAGAATTCGTGAAAGTAGGTACTGGCGAAGCTCTGGAACTGGGAGGAAAAACTCTGGCCTTTTTGGAAGCTTTCTTATTGCACTGGCCAGACAGTATGTTCACCTTGCTGGTAGAAGACGGAATATTATTCCCAAATGACGCTTTTGGACAGCACCTGTGCTTCCCACAAAGATACGATCATGAAATTCCAGAATACATTCTAATGGATGCCACTAAAAAGTTCTATGCCAACCTGATTACACCATTATCCAAATTAGTTTTGAAAAAATTCCAGGAAGTCACTGATTTAGGATTATTAGAACAAATAAAAATGATTGCACCATCTCACGGTCAAATTTGGACCGACCCTATGAAAGTTATTGGGGCCTACAGTGAATGGGCCACTGGAAAGTGCGAGGACAAAGTCACCATCATATACGATACCATGCATTCCTCTACACAAAAACTGGCACATTCACTAGCTGAAGGTGTAATGAGTGAGGGAGTAAACGTGGAAATCTACTACCTCCACGAAGATGAGCGAAGTGAGATCGTGAAGTCTATACTGGACAGTAAAGCTATCGCATTGGGTGTACCAACCATTTATGATGAACCATTCCCTAGCGTGGGAGACATTATTTACTATCTTAGAGGCCTTAAATTCGACCGTACTGGAAGAAAAAGATTGGCTGTCACCTTTGGATCCATGGGTGGTCAAGGAGGAGCACCGGCCAGTTTGGCCAAGGACTTAACTGACTGCGGATTCAATGTCAAGGAACAATACGAAATATTATATGTTCCTGACCAGGACGAGCTGGATACCATCTTTGAAGTGGGTAAAAAACTGGCCCAGGAAGTTAAAACATTGTAAATGATAGAATTCTGGTTTTTTAATCAATAAGTTAAACATCAGCATTCAATTATTTAATTTAATTTTATATTCGCTAAAACCCCCTAACCTTGCGAAATAATATAAAAACTAAAATGTCCCGGGCAACCGGGCATTAAACTCACAAAAATAAAAAAATAAACCTTTGGAGGAATAAAATATGGAAATTATAAATGAACACGAAATTGGAATTTGTAAAGGAACTGACTTAGAAAAAGCTGTGGCTGCCAATTTTAATGGTGAATGTCAGGAAGTAGGAATGTACCTGGCCATGGCCCGATTAGCCCAAAGAGAAGGACTTCCTGAAATTGCTGAAACCTTGAAGACCATTGCCTGGGAAGAAGCAGAACATGCATCGCATTTTGCTGAATTGAATGGTGTTATTAAAACTTCCTTAAAAGAGAACCTGGGAATGATGTTGGAAGGTGAAACCATGGCCAACAATGAGAAAAAGGCCGCGGCCAAACTGGCTAAAGAATGTGATATTGATCCGGCCCATGATTTCTTTGATGAAAGTTCTAGAGATGAAGGAAGGCACGCCAAAATGTTACAGGGATTATTGGAGAGATATTTTTAATTGAAATCCATTCAATTAATTTTTTTAGATGTACCGCCTCCAAGCAATCATCTAATTCTCTCCATTTCCTTTAATTTTTTTTAAGTTAGTTAATTTTTGTAATTAATTAAACAATTATTAGTATTATTATTTTAAAAAATCTATTAATACTCCTTAAATTCATTATTATTAATCTAATCATACAATGGTGTGTTAAAATGAAATATCCTTGCGAAATATGCAGTTATATATACGATTCAAAACAAGGTGACCCAGAACAGAACATTGCCGCCGCAACTGATTTAGAGGATTTGCCTTCTGCCTGGGTGTGTCCTCAATGTGGTGTGGGAAAGGAAAATTTTTATCCACTGAGTGAAGATTCACCAGTTCCTCCAGGAGAGGCCCCTCAAAATATCATGATAATGGCCCTTACCCAGAGCTTATGGCAAATATGTGGGAGAGGATCCTGTGCTGTCACCAGGGAGATAGGTAAATTATTCATTACTCAGTTGAAAAGTCAGGGCATAACACTAGATAATAAAGAAAATGCACTGGAAATGGTTAAGGATTATTTTATTCAGGCTAATAAATTTGCCCGGGACCTGGACTATGAAATTAAAGAAGATACTGTAGAAATGGAAGTGAAAAATTGTAGATTTTTCGGCACCTGTAGTAAGTTAGAAGACCAGTCCGTGTTGATTACCACCTGTCCCTATTCTAATACGGCTGCAGCAGCTTTAGAAGAAGTGAGTGGTTTTCGTTATCGGATAGAAAAAACTCAAAAAGACTTTGGCCATCATATAATACTTACTCCTATTTCTGAAATAAACCGAGAAAGAACCACTAAAATAAAAAATAAAATAAAAAAATTAAATGAAATGACTGAAGAAGAATTTTAAATCATTTTATTTGATTTTTTTTATAAAACAGATTTATTCTGATTATCTATTAAAGCTCTTTTTATTCTTTAAATAGGATTTAATTATTAGAAGACATTATAAATTAGAATATTAAATATGAAAAAGGAATATTGAATTTATATAAAAAAACTTCCTAAAATGTGATTCTATGACTAATAATACACAAGACACTTCTAATAAATTAAATTCTGCTCGGGCAGGGCTTCTTTTTTTCCTGGCAGGTTCTATAATTTTGATGGGAATCATTACTGCTGAAGCTTTTTATCCAGAAAAATACACTTATACCACATCAGATAGTATGATCAGTGATCTGGGAGCTACTGAACCACCTAACAGTATCATAACTCAGCCTTCAGCAACTATATTCAATTTTATCATGATTATATCTGGAATTTTAGTAATTTTAGGTGCTTATTTCTTATTCAGAACATTTAATGACCCTATAGCTGCCGTTTTAGTAGGATTATTAGGATTGGGGGCTTTAGGTGTAGGATTATTTCCAGGAAATATCAATCCTCAGCACCCCTTATCTGCTATGACTACTTTTATCAGTGGTGGTTTATCTGCAATTTACGCCTATCGTCTGATTAATTCACCATTTAAGTATTTATCCGTTCTATTGGGAATTACTGGCCTGTTTTTTTTATTTACAGCAAGTATTTTCATGCCAATAATGGGTGGAGGCGGTGTGGAAAGATGGGTTGCTTACCCCATTGTGCTGTGGTTGATTGGATTTGGAGGATATTTAATTGGTTTTGGGTCCAAAGAGGATGATAGTTTGGGCAAATAAACGAAATAGTGAAATTAATAAAATATTAAATGTAAAAAATTAAAAAAAATAATTATTCACTTATATAATCAAGATTTAAGATTATTCGAATTATTCGGGTTGGAATCTTTTTTATTTTCCTTTCTTTTATGTAAACGTTGCAGTTTAGCGCAAGCATCCTCTGCCGCCAGAATTATAGGGTCTATCACCATGGAAACTGGAGGAGCATAAGAAAATTCTGTATTAGCCAGTTGCGAACAGGTCATTTCTTGGGCAATGGCCAAAGACATGGTGTCCACTCTTTCGGCCACTCGCTCTTCAGCGATGATTTGACAACCTATGATTCGTCCTTTCATATCACAAATCATTTTTACATCAATTCTTTTTGCTCCCGGATAGTAACGGGCCTTGGTAAGGGCCTTACTTTTACCGGAAATTACTTTTATACCGTTTTGTAAAGCTGAAGTTTTGGTAAGACCTACTGCCCCAAACTCCAGATTACCTACCTGTGATACCATGGAGTTCAAAACAGGGTTAAATTGGGCATCAATTCCCACAATATTTCTGGCCGCGATTTTAGCCTGCCTTACTGCAGTGGATCCTAAAGGAGATTGAGTATTATGGCCAGTTATAGCATCATAAACTTCTACACAGTCACCTACAGCATATATATTTGGAACAGAGGTTTGCATCTTCTCATTGACTTCAATTGCCCATCTTCCCAGATTACATCCGGCCATTTTAGCCATAGTAGTTTCTGGTCGCACTCCGGTAGCTAAAATTACCATATCTGCTTCAATTTCTTCTTCATCACCAAATACAGCACCCTCTACCTGATGTTCCCCGGTGATTTTTTCAATAGGGGTTCCTAAAATAACGTTTATTCCCTTTTTCTCAATGTAATTTTGGACTATTTTGGCCATGTCCGGATCCAGGGAACGAGGAACAATTTGAGGAAGCATTTCTGTCACGGTGACATCCAATCCCATATTTTTAAGACCAAAAGCAATTTCCAGACCAATTAATCCGGCTCCTACCACAATAGCTTTTTTGCTTTTTTCAGCCCACCCCATTATTTGTTTTCCATCTTTAATGGTTCGAATTTTGAAAACTCCGTCCAGGTAACACCCTTCCATAGGTGGAATAAAAGGAGATCCGCCCGTGGCAATTACTAGATAATCATATTCCAATACATTTTCAACAACATTTTTACCCTCTTGAATATGGTATTTTATGGTATTTTCCGCTTCTTTTACCTCAACTACCTCGGCTTGAGTTATAACATTGATATTCCGCTCCAGATAATCCTCTGGTTCATGCATGATTATATTTTCAAAGCAATCTACTTCCCCACATAATACATAGGGTATTGCACATGGAGAGTATGCTATGTGCTCGTCCCGAGTTATAACAGTTATTTCAGCATTTTCGTCGTATTTACGTATGTTGGAAGCTGTGGAAAGCCCACCAGCTCCCCCACCAATTACTACTATTTTCATTTTGTTAGTTTCTCCTGCATGGAAATTATTAATTGAATTATTTTCTAATGTAATAATTTGTAAATTTTTCCTTATAAGTTGTGGGAATTATAATGTCCACCGAATTAGAAGATAAAAATTATAAAATGAAAAATATATGCAAAAAATATCCCCTAGGGTCCTCTATCAAATTTAAGATAGTATTAATCGATTTTTTAAATTTAGCATTATGATATTGATTTGATAATCTACAATAATATTTATATACTATATCCATATATGTAGATATAGTAATTATATCCATGAATTTGGATATATAGAAATAATGGATTAAAAAAAATTTTTTTATTAAATTAAAAATTTTGAGGGTTTTAAAATGCAGGAAAAAGAAATCAAGGAATTCGTAAAAAACAGGTATTCCAAAATAGCAAAAAAAGAAAATTCCTCTTGTTCATGCTGTTCAGGAGCAGATTCAGTGGCCGAGCAGGCCCAGGCAGTAGGATACAGTACCGAAGAACTTAAAAGTATTCCTGGGGAGGCTATATTTGGACTAGGGTGTGGAAACCCCACGGCACTGGCCGAAATTCAGGAAGGGGAAAGCGTACTAGATTTAGGTTCCGGTGGAGGTATAGATGTTTTCCTGGCAGCCAATAAAGTAGGAGACAAAGGAAAAGTCATTGGAGTGGACATGACACCGGACATGATTGAAACTGCTGTCAAAAATGCCAAAAAGGGTGGATACAATAATGTAGAATTCAGATTAGGTGAAATTGAAAATTTACCAATTGAAGATAGTAGCATTGATGTTATAATCAGTAACTGCGTCATAAATCTAACTCCCAATAAAAATAATGCTTATCAGGAAGTTTATAGGGTTTTAAAACCGGGAGGGAGAATTTTAGTCTCGGATCTAGTTACTGAAGGCCCTATTCCCCATGAGATACGAAAAAACTTCCAGGCCTGGTCCGAATGTGTAAGTGGGGCCATGGAAAAGCAAGATTATTTAAATACCATTAAAAAAGCCGGTTTTAAAGAAGTGGGAATAATAGAACAACATTTCTTCACTGAACCTAATATGGACGAACGTCTTATAGGAAAAATAACCAGCATACAACTCAAAGCAGTGAAATAAGAATAATTTACAGATTTTAAACTAAATATTTACGAGGTTGAACTATGGATAATAATAAATGTGGATGCGAGTCCGAGAATAAGGAATATTGTGTAGAATCAGAAGAAAATAAATTGGATGCACTTAAAGAAAATGAAGAATGCTTATGTGGTGAAAAATCCTCAGAGAAGCAGGAAGAATCTCCCGAAAATAGTGGATGTGGATGTGATGAATCACCGGTAGAAACAGATGACTCCGGATGTGGATGTGGATGTGGAGAAGTAGAATATCCCGATCAATCACAAGTTAATAATCCAGAAAATGCAGAATTTCTGGCATCTGAAGAGTTTATCAAAGAATTTGAGAGCTATGCTAAATCACTAGGAATTAGTAGCATAGGATACGCTCAAATTACTTCCGATTTGTTAATTAAAGATAAATTCATCCCTTATCCCCACACCATTGTATTGACCATGCCCATGAGTGAAGACATCATTGCTACTGCCCCCGGAGAAGAAGCTCATGAGTTAAATAATGCTGCTTATGCTAAATTAGGGGAAATAAGCTATAAAATTTCAGATTATCTTCGAAAAAATGGCTACGCCACCCAAGTAGCTCATCCTTACGAAGGTATGGTTAATTTTTCCCCTCTAGCTCAAAAAGCAGGATTAGGATGGATAGGGAAAAGTGGTCTTCTCATGACCCCGGAACTTGGCCCTCGACTGAAAATTTCTGCCATATTCGTTAGTATAGCAAATTTACCTGTAAAAAACGAATATGATCATTCCTGGATAAGTGATTACTGTAATAGATGCAGTAACTGTGTTAAGGCCTGTCCTGAAAAAGCACTGCTAGAAAAAGAAACCTGCTGTGGAAATAATGAAACGGAACTGGTGCAAAAACTGTGCATAGGTTGTAGTCAGGGATGTACTTACTGTATAGAAGATTGTCCCTTCCATACCAAAGGATATGAACATGTTAAAATTAAATTTGACAAAATGAGTGCTAAATTAAGGGCAAAAAACAAGAATAAATGCTGTTAATCTAACATGTGTGATTTGATGGTTAAAGAAGAAAATGAAAAGGTGAGAATGAAAAACACCCACAGCAGAGGTGGCATTTCATGTAAGTGGGGGATAACAGTGCAAAAAGAATCTCATCTTAAAGAAGCCATATGTGAAAAATGTGATAAGGTGTTTAAAACTGATAAAGAGGAATATATTTGTTCTGATTGCCAAAATAAAAGTTGAGAGCTTAAGGTGATTTATTTGAAAACATGTGACATTACTGGCGAAGGAAACCCTTGTAATGGCCAGATTAAAAGATTAAAGGAAACCATAGCTAAAATTCCAGAGGATAATCAATTACAGGATAAATCAGAGATATACAAAGCAATCTCTGATCCCACCCGGCTTAAAATATTGTATTTGCTTCAAGATGGTGAGCTTTGTGTTTGTGAAATAATTGCCGTTCTGGAAAAACCTCAATCAACCATTTCACATCATTTAAATGTTTTAAAAAAAGCTGGTTTTATTCAGGGCCGTAAAGAAGGACTATGGATCCATTATCAACTCACCAGTAACCAATTACTGGAATTAATTGAAAATTTAAGTGATTTAATTTAAAAATCGTGCCCAGCGTCTTATAAATAATTATTCGAATTAGGAGAGAAATTAGAATGGAAAAAGAAAAAATTGCCCTGTGTCCCTGTAATGGGATGAGTCCCTACGGCCTCGTGGCCCGAGCTTCATGTTCAGATATTGTAGAAGAATCACCGGATGCCATATCAGTCTGTATTACTGCTACATCTGCGGATAAAGAAGGTTTTAAGGAGATTATAAAAAAATATCCCATAATGGCCGTAAACGGCTGTGAACACTCTTGTGTAGATATGATATTAGCCAGTAAAGGAGTTAAAGTTGCAGAAAGTATGAATGTCATGACGCCCTTACAGGAAAATGACTTGAAGCCAGGGGGTGTGGCCAGATTAGGTGAATCTGGTGAAAAATGTGTGGTGGAAATTAAAAAGATAATTAAAGATCGTGTTGAATAATCCATTAAAAATTTAATATTTACTTATCCACTTCAAAAGGTGTTTAAATGGCATCAAATAAGAAAAAAGTCATTTTTATATGTAAAAATAATTCCGGACGATCCCAGATGGCGGAAGCTTTACTAAAAAATGCCTATGAGAATTATTATGAAGTTTACTCCGCTGGATCTGAACCCCTGGAAATAAATCCCCTCACCATAGAAGTTCTAAGTGAAATAGGCATTGATATCTCTCAAAATAAATCAAAAAGCCTGGAAAAATTTCAGGGCCAGGAATTTGATTATGTAGTGTCCCTGTGTGATGAGGGGGCCTGTCCAATTTTTATTGGGGGTAAAACTCATATCCATCAGGGATTTCCCGACCCTCGTGAATTTAAAGGTGATGATAAAACCATGTTAGAATCTTTCAGAAATTTAAGAGATGGAATCCAGGGCTGGATAAAAAAAGAGTTTATTAGAGAGAGTTAAAATGGTTAAAAAATGATTTTAATAGATTTTAAGTTAGTGGAGGACTATTATGATTAAAATAGCCATAGTAACTGACGGGCCTTATGGAGAGCGGGCCTATGAAAACATCAAAGAAGAGTTTGAAACAGAATTTATCGAACTTGAACCACCAGTTGGTGCATTTATTGATGAAATAGAAGTTCCAGCGGATGCTCTGGAAAAATTAACCGAAGCCAATGTTATTTTAACCTATGTAATCCACCCGGATCTCACCCTGGAACTGGTAGAGCAGCTCCATGATAAGGTGGACTGGATAATTGTAGGAGCCTGGAGAGGAGAAGGTTTCAAACAGCAGTTAACCCGATTTGGAAATATTACTGCTCCAGAAAATATGTGCGATCTGGAGGAAAATGGAAATCCAGTATTTGATGAATTCGTGGCCAAATTTGGCCAACCCATAGTCAAAATTAATTGTCAGGACGATAAAGTCGTGGATGTGGAAGTCATAAGGGGATCTCCCTGTGGGGCCACCGATTTTGTGGCCAAAGACGTTATTGGAAGGAATATTGAAGGATTGGCGATTCGGGCCGGATTGAGGATTCAGCACTACCCTTGCCGAGCACCTAAAATGAGATTATTGAGTGACGATGAGTGTAAAAAAGAAATGGCCGCCAATATGCACCGTGACGCCTTTGAAAGAGGTCTGGAAGAATCTAAAAAAGAGTGATAGATTCTCTCCTATTTTCTTATTAACCATGCTATAATCAATTAAGAATATATTATGTTGCAATAGGGGATTAAAATGAAATCTAAAGAAATTATAGATAATTCAAAAAGATGCGACTCCACTGGACTCAGTTTTCTGGACCGTTATCTTACACTATGGATATTCCTGGCCATGATCCTAGGAGTTTCCATCGGTTATTTTATAACTGGATTTGACTCTTTCTTAAATCAGTTTTCCGTGGGAACCACTAGCATCCCAATTGCCATTGGACTAATACTCATGATGTATCCTCCACTGGCCAAAGTACGCTATGAAGAACTACCTGATGTTTTTCGCGACTGGAAAGTGTTGGGACTGGCCATGTTCCAAAACTGGATAGTAGCACCCATTTTTATGTTTGCTCTGGCCGTGATATTCTTATCCAACTATCCCGAGTACGTGGTAGGTTTAATATTAATTGGTATTGCTCCTTGCATAGCCATGGTTTTAGTGTGGAATGAGTTGGCCCGGGGGAATAATGAGTATGCAGCCAGTTTAGTCGCATTTAACAGTGTATTTCAGGTTTTATTCTATAGTGTGTATGCCTGGTTCTTTATCATGGTTTTGTTGCCGTTATTCGGAATAAATGGGACCAGCATCGATGTAAGCATTTGGGAAATTGCCCAAAGTGTTTTTATTTATCTGGGCATTCCTTTCCTGGCAGGTATGCTAACCAGATTTATTCTGGTTAAAATAAAAGGCAAAACCTGGTATCATGAGCAATTCATACCTAAAATTAGCCCCATAACCCTCATAGCACTATTATTTACTATTGTGGTTATGTTCAGCCTAAAAGGAAATTATATAGTGCAAATACCATTTGATGTAGTAATCATTGCCATTCCCCTTTTAATTTACTTTGTGGCGATGTTCTTTGTAACCTTCTATTTAGGGCGTAGAATAGGTGCAGACTACTCTAAAACAACTGCCATATCATTCACTGCTGCCAGTAATAATTTTGAACTGGCCATTGCAGTGGCCATAGCTGTTTTTGGCATAGGCTCCAGTGTGGCATTTGCCACCGTAATAGGACCATTAATTGAAGTTCCTATACTCATAGGGCTGGTTAATGTAGCTTTATGGTTCCAAAAGAAGTATTTTGTGAAAAATGGTTTTTAAATACCTTATTTCATAAATTTAATTTTTTAAATTATTTTTTTATTTTAGAATAACCCCCAGCTTAAATTAAAATAATTTCTCATTATTATTCATGGACAATTATTTATCTTGAAAAAAACATAATATGTATTATGATAAAGGACTCCCCTAAAGTTCTAACCATAGTCCTAACCGAAGGACCTTATCGCTCTCAGTATTCAGATATGGCCTATGAAATAGCACTGAGTGCGCTTAATAAAAAATACAGAGTAAATTTATTTTTATATATGGATGCTACCCACATTCCTAAAAAAGAACAGAATCCTCATTCATTTCCCAATGTAGCTGCAAAATTCAGGGATCTTATAAACAGAGGGGCTGATGTGAGGGCATGTGTACGATGTGCCACGGCACGTGGCCATAGTTGTGCCAAAAAGCCATATATCAAAGGTGTGGCAATCACCAATGTTTATGATCTAGCTGGATGGATAAAAGAAAGTCATCAAGTAATCAGTTTGGGGTGTTAAATTGGAATCATCTTTAATCATAATTGATAGGGCCCCTTACGGTTATGAAGATGCTTTTAGTGGATTTTATGTTTCAATTGCCTGCTTAAACAAAGAGTTAGATTCAGATGTTCTTCTAATTGGTGACGGCGTCTATGCTGCCCTGGGAGGACAGCAGAGTGAGGGTGGATTGAATTTCCCCAGCGTGGAAGAGCTGACTTACCTTATTTTTCCAGAAGGAAGCCTTTTTGTTCATAAAAAATCATTACATGAGCGAGGATTTAAAGAAAAAGATTTGGTGGAAGCCGCGGAACTAATAAATGATCCGGAATTATACGAAATTATGGCCGTAAAATCAAAAAATACGGCATTTTTGCGAATTTAAAATCATTCACCAAATAAATATTTATGTTATTAGCTTTCCAGGTGATCTGAAAATGGAAATGAAAGAATTGAAATATAAAGTGCTGGAAGAGGGTTCTCTGGTTAGTGAAGTGAGTATTAAAAATATAAGGCCTTGTATTGCCACAGAAGGTAAGGTCAGAGTTTTAATGCAATTAGATTCATCATTAGAAGAGATTATTAGTAGTTTAATTCCCATGTATCCCCCAGGAAAAGTCAATTACGTAGAAAAGAAAAAAATATTGACACTTTCCATATATGGCCGCCTAGTTACACTTTATCCGTCAGGTAAAGTCACCATGAACAAGACTTTGGATAAAGAAGATGCTGTAGAAATAATAACTGACGTGATGAAAGCCATAAACCAGGCCTATGATAATTTAGAATCTTCAAATGATTCTAAAACTATAGAAAAAGTAAATATTCCAAATATTTCACAAATAGGACCTATGGATATTTATAACTGTCTTCCTCAGACCGATTGTGTAGAATGTGGTGAAAAAACCTGCATGGCTTTCTCTTTTAAAGTGCTTTCAGGAGACAAGCATCTGAATGAGTGTCTTCCCCTGCAAGAACCATGGCATCATGCCCAGGTGCGGTGTATGAAAAAGATATTGGGCCCAGAAATGATGAATACTCTAGGTTGGGAAGGATATTAAATTAAAATTCTTCTAAAAAGACATAACTGGAGAAAAAATGAAAATTGGATTTATAATAACTAAAACTCCTCAGGAAGAAGGTTTTAATAATTTTATCACATTATTAAACATTTACCAGGCCCATGCTGAAATAATCATTTATTTAATTGGGAATGGAGTTTATGGTGGAGTTCATAAACATATCCATGCAGATTTAATCCATTTTCTGGCAGAAAATCACTCAGTTTCAGTATCCGAGAATGATTTAAAGGCTCGGGGGCTTGGGAAAAACAATTTAATTCCTGGAGCGAAGCTCTTCAGTGATTATGATGATTTAGTAGTGGATTTAATGGAAGAAATGGATCAAGTGTTTAGTTTCTAGTAAATCTGCCAGTTCATATTAAAGAAATGGCTTGAAATGTATTTTTTAGTGATAAAAATGAAAAAAAGACGTTCATCTAAAAAAATGGTGGGAATTAAATGTCAGTGCCAGGATAGGCCATTTCCCATTGAAAAGAAGACTGCTGAAATTGTGCAGTGCCCTTCCTGTGGAAAGGTTTACAAGACTAATAGGAATAGAAGGACTTGTTTTGACTGCCTGAAAAAATCTCAATAGTTCCTAATAAAAAATTTAAATATTTTTCATTCTTAGTCTATTTTATCATATAATTTAAAAATAGTAAAAAGATATTAAATCTTTTAATTAAAACATCATTAATAAACCCCTTCCAGTTCCCCAGATTACACTAACTGCCACTACAGATATAAGCAATATGGAAATAGTGTAAATAATAGGCTTTATCTGGTCGTCTGAAAATTTATATCTCAGAGCTTCTTCGAGCATGAGACCACCATCTAGTGGTTTAACCGGAAGTAAATTAAAGGTACCTACGGCAAAATTAAGGAAGAAAATCCACCAGAAAAGATCTTTAAGGTACATCCACGCCCATGGAATTTGATCCCCATAGGTTTTGGCCACATTCTCATTTACTTCCATGTTAACAGAACTTCTTATTCCAATGTAAGCTCGTGTGGAGTTGTTGGGGTTTTTTTCTGTTTTTATGTTGAAAGTGCCCTGATCCGTTAACAGAATAGCTGTCTGGCCAATTTTTAGTGAAGATAGTTGTTTTTGATAGTTGGTAAAGTTACTAACCGAAACTCCATTAACACTTTCAAGGACCATACCCTCTTTTAGTACTCCACTAGCCGGGCTTCCGGGTACAACACTGTCTATATAAACACCATCTGCATGAAATGCTGCAGGAATGGCGAAATTAGATATACCAATAACAAGTATAAATGCCAACGCTGCTAGCATAAGATTGAATACTGATCCTGCCGCATAAATTCGGAGTTTAGATGATCTTTTAGATTTTTTAATCTCTTCCTCATCTGGTTCAACAAATGCTCCCGGGAGTATGGCTAACATGAGTACTCCAATGGATTTTATGTTTATTCCCTCCACTCTGGCCAGTATTCCGTGTCCAAATTCATGAACCACCATTACTGTGGCCAGGGCCAATATACCATAGCCCAATGGTACGAATATAGGAGATCCAGGTAGATCTACTCCCGGTAAGATCAAAGCCGCTTGAGGAGCCGTAAAAAGATCTTGTAGGGAATTAAGTAATGCATATATCATTACTATCATGAAAAAGAAGGCCACGAATATTCCAATATTCATGGTCCATTTCCAGAACATTTTATGTCTCTGGGCAATTCTATCTATTAGCCCTCTCATTCGGGTGGTCTTTCTCATTAAAAGAGGACCATGAATCTCAATTTTGAGTTTATCTTTGAAAAGAAATGCCACTACCCATATAGCTACGAATAAAGCAGCATAAAACTGTAAAACATCCATTAGTTCACCATGAATAATTATTAGATTATATTTTCATTAGTATATTAATTTTTATTATGAAGTTTAATATTTTTAACTTTAAACATAAGTCATATTTATATTCCGTTCAGAAAGTACTTGAACTTAATTGATTTTTTAAATAAATTTTTTTTAAAAATCATAAATTAAATAATAAAAGCCCATTAAAATGAAAAATATAAATTCAAACCTTAAAAGAATCAAAAAGAATCACATCACATTCTTCTCCTTCTCCCACACCTTCTTGATTCTCTTCAATAAATACATAAGCATTAGAATCCACCATGGCCCTTATAACACCAGAACCCTTGCTCATTATTGGCTTAACCCCATAATCATCCACAAAGGCCCGAATATAATCAGTGCGACCTAAATTAGAGGGAATCTTTTTCTGGGCCACTTTTTTTACCAATTTATGCTCATAATTTATATTCTGCATTTTCAATAGATAGGGCCTTACAAATATATCAAATAAAACCATAGCTGCTACTGGATAACCAGACAACATGAATACATGTGTTTCATTGACTATTCCAAAACCTACCGGTTTCCCAGGCCTCACGGCTACTCCATGAATCAAAACACTCCCCAATTTATCCACGGTATCCACCACCACATCACCTTTACTTATGGCCGTTCCTCCCGTGGTGATAATGACATCATATTTCTCAGATGCCTCCGAAATGGCCTTTTCCATGAGTTGTGCATCATCCCTGCAGTGAGTTACCTCGCATTCTGCCATAGAACTCTCTACCAGTCCCCTTAAAGCATATTGATTGGAATTAATTACTTTTGCACTTTCTAGGTGGAAATTAGGGTCAACCAGTTCATTACCCGTTACAATGACACCCACTTTAGGTTTTTTATATACTTCTACCTCACCATAACCTGCTGAAGCAATAAGTGCCAACTCTTGGGGTCTTAAAACTCTTCCAGCATCCAGAATCTTATCTCCTTTACTAATATCTTCTCCTACATAAGAAACATTTTCCCCCGGACTTAAAGTGGTTAGAACTTCCATTTGATCACCTTTTTCATAGGTATATTCTTCCATAACCACTGCATCAGCACCTGCAGGCATAGGTGCCCCAGTAGCAATTTTAACTGCTTGACCAGATATTATTTCCACAGAAGAAGAGTCCCCAGCACCAATCCTATCAACAACTGTCAGATGAGAGGGATTTGAAGGGGATGATCCAAAAGTGTCCTGGGCCTGGAGAGCATAGCCATCCATGGCCGATCTATCAAAGGGAGGAGAATTATGTTGAGATATGAATTCACTATAATTAACCCGTTTATGGGCTTTTTCCAGTTTTATTATCTCTTCAGACGTTATTTGCTGGTTTTCTTCTATAATTTGCTGGGCTTTTTCTACGGAAATGAGCTGGGACAGAAACATTTTATCTTGCTCTTTAAGGTGTTTTAATGGATAAATATAAGTTAATAATTAATTTATTTGGTTTTAATTTGTTGAAAAGGTTTTTATTGATTTTATTATGTTTATTAAAATCATATATCTATTTAAAACCACTTATATCTATGTTAATTTCCATTT
>CAYUFT010000017.1:5316-27514 GCA_964444115.1 uncultured Methanobacteriaceae archaeon | reverse complement strand
TCAAAAGACACAACAAAAAGGTTGGTCACCGTAAGGGATTAACAGGATGGCCTAGTGGCCGGTACCCTGTTAAAGCTGCCGCTCAAATATTAAAAGTTTTGGAAAACGCTGAAGCTAATGCAGAATACAAGGGATTGGACGCCGAAAACCTAAAAATCATGCACATTTCTAGTCATCGTGGTTTTATATTAAAGGGATGGACTCCCCGTGCTTTTGGAAGAGCAAGCCCAAATAATACACCTACTACCCATGTGCAGATTGTCCTAGGGGAGGCTTAGATTTACATGATAGAAAAGGATTTTGTCACAGAGGGCCTTAGAAGAACAAGAATCGATGAATATCTACAAAGTGAACTCGAAAGGGCCGGTTACGGTGGAATGGAAGTTCAAGTTACCCCTCTAGGTACTATGGTAGTTGTTTACGCTGAAAGACCAGGAATGGTTATTGGGAGAGGCGGAAAAACTGTTCGAGGCATAACTCAAAACTTAAAAACCAAATTTGATTTGGAAAACCCACAAGTAGAAGTTAAAGAAGTGGATGTTCCTGAACTCAACCCTAAAATCATGGCCTACAAAATTGCAAACATGTTGCAAAGAGGTATGCATTTTAGAAGAGTGGCCTATACCACCATACGAAGAATTATGGGGTCAGGTGCTCAAGGTGTAGAAGTAACTATATCCGGTAAAATTAGGGGTGCAAGATCTGCTACTGCTAAGTTTTCTGATGGTTACATCAAAAAATGTGGTGAACCTTCCATTCGTTTAGTAAAAGAAGGTTTTGCTACTGTACAACTCAAACCTGGTGTTTTAGGAATCTATGTTAGAATAATGCCACCGGGTGCAGTTCTACCAGATAAAGTTGATATTTTAGCTCCGACTATTGAAGAGACTGTAATTGAAACTGAAGAGACTGTAGAAGTTGAAGTAACTGAAGAACCTTTGGAAACTACTGAAGAAGTAGAACTGGTTGAATCTGAAGAAGAACTAGAAGAACTGGTTGAATCTGAGGATGAAATTGAAGAGACTGAAGAGGTATCTGAAGTAGTTGAAGAATCTGAGGAAGATGTGTCTGAAGATGTTCCTGAGGAAACTGAAGTAGTTTCTGAGGAAGATGTGTCTGAAGATGTTGAAGCTGCGGAAGTGTCTGAATCCGAACAGGAATCTTCTGAAAAGCCAGAAAAATCTGAATAATACTTTTAGGGATGAAAAAAATGGCTATCTTAAGAAGTAAAGATGTAAGAGAAATGGATATTGATGAGATCCAGAAGAAGCTGGGTGAACTCAAAGCAGAATATGCTAAAAACATTTCCAAAAGTTCTGCATCAGGGGTCTATGAAAATCCTGGAAAAATCAAGGAACTCAAAAGGACCATTGCTCGCGTTCTTACTATTATGAATGAAAAACAGAAGGAGACATAAATGAAAATCTGCGATGTATGTGGTCTTCCAGATGAACTCTGCGTCTGTGAAGAAATAGCACGAGAAGTTCAGACTGTTAAAGTATTTACAGTACGAAGAAGATTCGGGAAACTGATGACCATTGTAGAGGGCATAGACGAGCACGATATCGACATTAAGGAACTTACCAAGGAATTAAAAGCCAGGTGTGCCTGTGGTGGTACAGCTAAAAAAGGTCAGATAGAACTTCAAGGGGACCATAAAAGGAAAGTTAAAGAAGTTCTAGCTAATCTGGGCTTTTCATCCGATACTATTGAAATTCGAGAAATGGATAGGAAACATAATAGAAGAAGATAATTGAATAAATTTAGAATTCTAATTGTTTTAATTAGCTTCTAAAATTCATTTATTCCAAATTTTATTCAAATCTCAATTAAAATATAATGCTTTGGGCAATATATGATAACTCCACAAAATTTATTTCAGCATGAACTAATTGGTTTAAATGTTGAAATAGTTGAAAGCTCTAATATCGGGCTGTTGGGAATAAAAGGAAAAGTTGTTGACGAAACTCGAAATACAATTCGCGTTGAAGTGGATGATGGACATGAGTCGATCATTCCTAAAAATGTTGCAATTTTTCATTTCCAAACCCCTGAAGGACAAAAAGTGGAAATTGATGGTAAAATTCTGGTAAGTCGCCCTGAAGACAGAATTAAAAAGAAATTTAGGAAAATTTAATTGGTGATAATATGGTTGGCATCGAAGTTCCAGAACCTAAATCCGAATGTAATGATCCTAACTGCCCTTTCCACGGATCTCTGCCAGTCAGAGGACAAGTTTTGGAAGGAATAGTTACTAATGATAAAGCTGAAAGGACCATTACTGTGGAAAGAAGTTTTTACAAGTTCATTCGGAAATATGAAAGATACGAAAAAAGAAAATCAAGAATTAAAGCTCACAAACCAGACTGTATTGAGTTACAAGTAGGTGACGCAGTAAAAATAGCAGAATGCAGGCCTTTAAGTAAGACCAAACATTTTGTTGTGGTTGAGGTAAAGGGAGAGAAATAAATGAAGGCTATTACATCTAATGTAACCAAAGCTCTACCTGTTGGCGCCCGACTACAATGTGTTGACAATACTGGTGCTCGAGAAGTAGAAATTATATCTGTAAAAGGGTATAAAGGTGTTCGAAGGAGACTAGATGTGGCTGGAGTAGGCGACATGATAATTGTCTCTGTCAAAAAAGGATCTGTAGACATGCGAAAAGAAGTCATGACTGCAGTTGTTGTGAGACAGAAAAAAGAATACCGACGTGCTGATGGTCTGCGAATTAAATTTGAAGATAATGCAGCCGTAATTATAAGCCCTGAAGGCGTGATCAAAGGATCCGAAATCAGAGGACCAGTAGCTAAAGAAGCGGCTGATAGATGGCCTGCTGTAGGAAGCGCGGCTAGCATAATCGTTTAATGGTGATTAAATGTCAAAACAACCTAGAAAACAAAGGAAATACATTTACAATGCACCTTTACATGCACGCCACAAACTAATGAGTGTAACCTTAAGTAAGGATCTTCGAGAAGAATACGGTCGAAGATCTCTTCCTGTGAGAACTGGGGACACTGTGCAGGTTATGCGCGGCGATTTTAAAGATCACGAAGGAAAAGTGGTAAAAGTAGACCTGAAACACTATCGTGTTCGGGTAGAAGGTGCTACTACACAAAAACCTGACGGAAATCCAGTTTTCTTCCCAATTCACCCATCTAACTTGGTGATTGTGGAAATGGATTTAAAAGACGAAAAAAGAAACAAAATTATAGAAAGGAAGGGATAATATGGCAAAGATGGGATCAAGAAAACATCTTAAACGTTATAAATCTCCTAAACACTGGCCCATTCATCCAAAAGAAGATAAATGGACAGTTAAACCTGCTGCTGGACCTCACGCAATTGAAAGTTCACTACCTTTATTGATTGTTATTAGGGACATTTTGGGACTTGCTGATAATTCCCGTGAAGCTAAGAGAATCATTAACAATGGTGAGATCCTAGTAGATGGTGAAGTAAGGAAGGACTATAAATTCCCTGTTGGTTTCATGGATGTAGTACAGATTCCTAAAAATGGTGGAGTCTACAGAGTACTGCCTGATGCAAAGGGAAGATTAATTTTACATCCTATCACACAGGAAAATGTAGAATTTAAATTATGTAAAATTGAAAACAAAACCACGGTTAAAGGCGGTAAAACCCAACTTAACTTACATGATGGCCGGAACTCTATTACTGAGGATCAGCTTTCTGCAGGTGATGTGGTAAAGCTCAAAGTTCCTGAACAAGAAATTTTAGAAGCTATAAACTTTGAAGAAGGTACTATTGGTCTGGTTACTGGTGGTAAACACACTGGTGAGATTGGTAAAATTAAAGAAATTAACATAACCAAATCTTCCATGCCTAACACTGTTGTTATGGAAACTGAAAATAATAAAACTTTCCTAACATTAAAAGATTATGTTTTCGTTATTGGAAAAGACGAACCGGTTATTTCACTTCCTGGAGGAAACTAAATGAACCCTATGGAAGAAGTAATAATAGCCAAAGCCACCATGAATATTGGTGTTGGTGAAGGTGGAGAACAACTGGCTAGGGCTGAAAAGCTTTTAAATGCTATGACTGGTCAGAAGTCTGTTCGAACTTACTCTAAAGTTACTAATCCTGAATTCGGTATAAGAAAACATCAACCTATAGCTTGCAAAGTAACCTTAAGGGGTGAAAGAGCAGATAAAGCTATTAAAATGATATTAGATGGTATAGGTAACAAACTGAAATCAAGACAGTTTGATGCACAGGGTAATGTTTCATTTGGAATAAATGAACATATTGATATCCCTGGAATGAGGTACGATCCAGATATTGGTATTTTTGGAATGAACTTATCAATTACCTTTGAAAAACCAGGATACCGAATCAAAAGAAGGAAAATTCAACGGAAAAAAATCCCAGCTAAACACATGGTAAAAAAAGAAGAAACCATAAAATTTATGCAGGAAAAATTCCAGGTTAAGATTGTTTAAGGGTGAGATTTATGCCAAGAAAATATGGAAAGGCATCCAGAAAATGTTCAAGATGCGGAGATCACTCTGCTCTGGTTAGAAGATACGGGCTCATGTTATGTAGACAGTGCTTCAGAGAACTCGCACCGAAAATCGGATTTAAAAAGTACAACTAGTACAGGAAAGAGGTGTTTAATGTGACTCTTATGGATCCTCTCGCAAATGCCCTGACTAATATGCGAAACAATGAGTTGCAGGGAAATGGAAAATGTAATATTTCCCCTGCTTCTAAATTGATAGGGCGAGTCTTAAGGACTATGCAAAAAGAAGGCTACATTGGTGAATTTGAATATATAGATGACGGCAAAGCTGGAAAGTTCATAGTGGACTTAGAAGGTAATATTAACCAATGTGGGGTTGTAAAACCTAGACATGCCGTTAAGAAAGATGAATTCGAAAAATTCGAAAAAAGATACTTGCCAGCTAAAAATTTCGGAATAATTATTGTTACCACCCCTCAGGGAATAATGACCCACAAAGAAGCTAAAGAAAAGGGTATTGGTGGCAGATTACTGGCATACATATATTAGGTGATATGATGGTTCTCGCAGCTGTAATTCGGGAAGAAATTGAAGTCCCGGAAGGTGTAAATATTACCCTAAATGATGAGGTAAATGTTAATGGGCCTCAAGGAAAACTTTCCAGGAAGTTCATTTACCCAAACATCACCATAAAACAAGAAGAAGATAAAGTAGTCCTGGAAACTCAGTTTCCTAAAAAAAAGGATAAAGCAATGATAGGTACTATCCGTTCCCATATCACTAATATGATTCATGGTGTAACTGATGGATTTACTTATCATATGAAAATTGTATACGCTCACTTTCCTATGACTGTTAAAGTGACTGGAAATAAAGTCACCATAGAAAACTTCCTCGGGGAAAGATATCCTCGTACCGCTAAAATAGTGGGAAGTGCAAAAGTCCAAGTGAAAGGTGAAGAAGTAACAATTACTGGTATTAATAAGGAAGACGTGGGTCAAACCATGGCTAATTTGGAACAAGCCACTAAAATTAAGGGAAGAGATCCCAGGGTTTTCCAAGACGGTATTTATCTTACTAGTAAAGAATAGGGGCTATTGAAAACTTATCGGTGATTTGAATGAAGAAAAAATTCAAAAGGCAAGAATATGCCAGATATAAAAAGCTTGGTCAAAAGTGGAGAAGGGCCCGGGGAAAAACCAGTAAAATGAGGAGATACGAAAAGGGTAAACCTGCCATGCCTACTGTTGGTTATGGATCTCCAAAAGCTACAAGAGGTTTACACCCTTCTGGTTATCAAGATATTCTTGTTTGTAATGTAAAAGAATTAGAAAACTTGGATCCTAGTATTCAAGCAGGAAGAATTAGTTCCACTGTTGGAAAAAGAAAAAAGGAAATGATGTTATTAAAAGCAAAAGAACTTGGCATTAAAATATTTAACAAATAATGCCAGTTTTTGAGCTATGTCCATAATTGGAATTTAATATATAATTATAAAAATAATTATAAAAAAATTTAAATAAAATCTTGTTAAAATGCATTGATTATAATTTAAATCAATTAATTCAAAATTATAGAATAAAATTATTGGACATATGGATTTGGTTAAAAGGGAAATTTAAATAATTTCAGCACATTTGAATCTGTAATTAAACATGATTTTGATAATTATGATTTCAATATGCTATGTTAAAACCAATCCAATGAAATGCTTGCATTTCATGATAAAGGGTATACTTGAATTTAGTGGGTAATATGTAATTAACTGAAAATGTTAATTAATATATTAGTTAATCCATGCTTCAAGTCATTTTATCAGCTCAACGCTGAAAAAGGAGGTTTCTTAAATGAATCTTACTACTCAGAAAAGATTAGCTGCAGATATCCTGAAAGTAGGGGTAAATCGTGTATGGATTGATCCTGAACAAATAGAAGAAGTTTCACGGGCCATAACCAGGGAAAGCGTGAAGCAGCTAATAGACAACAAGGTAATTAGGGCTAAACCTCAACAAGGTATAAGCAGTTACAGGTCAAAGAAAATAGCCCAGCAAAAAAGCAAGGGAAGAAGAAAAGGTAGAGGTAGTATAAAAGGAGCAAAAGGTGCTCGAAGACCCAAGAAAGAAGCTTGGATGACTACCATAAGGGCCTTGAGAAAGGACCTTAAACAGATGAGAGACGACCGGGAAATTAATACTACTACGCATCGTAAACTCTACAGAATGGCAAAGGGCGGTGCCTTCAGAAGTAAATCTTACATGAAAACCTATGCCCGGGATCATGACTTGCTCAGGAAGTAGGAGGAATTAAGTTGGCACACGGATCAAGATATAAAGTAGCATTTAGAAGAAGAAGAGAAGGAAAAACTGATTATCATGCCAGATTAAGATTAATCGATCTTGACAAGTCAAGACTGGTTGTCAGAATTTCTAATAATCACGTTATTGCTCAAATAATCAATGTGGCAGAATCTGGTGATGAGACTGTTGTTTCAGCTCATTCCAAAGAACTACAAAGATTAGGATGGTTGGCTGGAACTAAAAATACTTCAGCAGCTTATTTAACCGGTTACTTATGTGCTAAAAAAGCTTTAAGTAATGGTGTTGAAGCAGCTGTTTTAGATATTGGTTTAAAACCAGCAATTAAAGGCTCAAAAGTTTTTGCAGCTCTTAAAGGTGCATCTGATGCAGGTTTACATGTTCCTCATGGCGAATCTATTCTCCCTGATGAAAGCAGAATAACCGGTGAACACATAGTTGAATATGCTAAGTCTTTAGATGAAGAAGAGCTCAAGAAAAAGTTCTCCCAATATTTAGATAAAGGACTTTCACCAGTTGATTTACCTGATCACTTTGAAGATATGAAGAAAAAGATTGACGAGGCTGAGGTATAATCATGAACTATAACAAAGAAGAGTGGGAGCCTAAAACTAATTTAGGACGCTTAGTTAAGGAAGGAGTAATTACCAATATCGACGAGATATTTGAAAAAGGACTTCCTATAATGGAGCTAGAAATCGTAGATAAGCTTCTCCCAGATCTAGAAGAAGAAGTTATGGATGTTAACCTGGTTCAAAGGATGCATAAATCCGGAAGAAAAGTTAACTTCCGAGTTATCGTAGCTGTTGGAAATAAAGATGGTTATGTTGGCTTAGGTCAAGGAAAAGCTAGAGAAGTTGGACCTGCTATCAGAAAAGCTGTTGACGACGCTAAATATAATATAATTAAAGTTAGAAGAGGCTGCGGAGACTGGGGTTGTGTTTGTGGAAGAGAACACACAGTTCCATTCAAAGTGTCTGGAAAAAGCGGAAGTGTCAGGGTTACTATAATGCCTGCTCCTGGAGGAGTAGGATTGGCTATAGGAAATGTTGGAAAAACCATCATGAAACTGGCTGGAATAGATGATCTATGGTCCCAAACCAGTGGTCAAACTCAGACTACAGTTAACTTTGCCAGTGCAACCTTTGATGCATTAAAACAGTTGAGCAGAGTCAAAGCCCAGAAAAAAGATTTAAAAAATTTGGGTGTTTGTACCAGCTAATAACAGTTAAATGGTGATAATATGCTAGCAGTAGTAAGGGTAAGAGGTACTGTCGGTGTCAAAAAAGACATCGCAGCTACCATGGATATGTTAAGACTCACCAGGATTAATCACGCCGTTCTAATCAATGAAAACCCAAGTTTCAAGGGAATGCTCTTGAAATCTAAGGATTATATAACTTGGGGTGAAATTGATCTAGAAACTTTAACTCAACTCATTACAAAAAGAGGACGAGTTGCTGGTGGAGACAAAATCACTGAGGAATATATAAAGGAAAATACTGAATATTCTTCTATTGAAGAATTTGCTAAGGCAATTCTCGAATCTGAAATAACATTAGAGGATGCTAATATAAAGCAAGTATTTAGATTACACCCTCCAAGAAAAGGATATGAAGGCGTTAAAAATGCTTTCCAAGAAGGTGGAAGTCTAGGATACAGAAAAGAAGAAATTAGGACACTCATCAAAAAGATGGTGTAATCCTAATTTATTATATTCAATCAATTAATCCAAATCCTGATAATAGAAATTTTTATAAATATTTTATTATAATCAAAATTGTAGTTGAATATTATTATTAAAATTTCAATTTAATTAAAGTCCAGGAGAATTTTAAAATGATTAGAACTAAACGGAAAATAAACAAAATGAGAGGGTCCCGAACCATTGGTGGTGGCTGTTCTAAGAAACGAAGAGGAGCAGGTCACCGTGGTGGAAGAGGTATGGCTGGAAGCCACAAACACCGATGGACTTGGATTGTAAAGTACGATCCAAAACACTTTGGAAAATATGGTTTCAAAAGACCTCAAAAATCAGTAAAAGATGTTATCCCTGTAAATTTAAGTTACTTGGATGAAAAATCAGAGCAATTACTTGAACAAGGATTGGCCAAAAAAGAGAATGATGTCATTGTAATTAATGTCACTGATCTTGGATACAACAAAGTATTAGGCCAAGGAAAAATTACTAAAGCTCTTTTAGTAAAATCCCCTGAATTCTCTGGATTAGCTGAAAAGAAAATCCAGGAAGCTGGTGGAGAATCAGTAACTCTCTAATTTTTTATTTATTTATTTTTAGTAAAATTTTTATTAAGGAGTGAAATAATTGATAGAGAAACTACAGCCGATTTTTTCTATTTTACCCCAGGTAAAAAACCCAGAACACCGCATTTCATTTAAGGAAAAACTGAAATGGACAGCAATAATACTGGTATTATATTTTATACTCACTCAAGTCCCATTATATGGTTTAAGCCCTCTTGCTGTAGATCAATTTGCTCAATTGAGAGCAGTTATGGCAGGTAGTTTTGGATCCATTCTGACTCTGGGTATAGGACCTATTGTATCAGCATCTATTGTGTTGCAGTTGCTTGTAGGTGGTAAAATCTTAAATCTGGATCTTTCCCAGCATGAAGATAAGGCTTTGTTTCAAGGAGCTCAAAAACTTCTGGCTATCATATTTACACTTTTTGAAGCTATGGTTATGGTATTAACTGGAGCAGTAGCAGCCACAAGCTCATCATTTTTCTGGATTCTTATATTGCAAATGACTATTGGGGGGATTTTAATAATCTTTCTGGATGAAGTCGTTTCCAAATGGGGATTTGGAAGTGGTGTTGGTCTTTTCATTGCAGCGGGTGTATCCCAAGAAATTATTGTAGGATCTTTTAATGTACTTTCTTCACCAACACAACCAGGTGTTCCTGCGGGAAAAATACCTGCATTCATATATTCGTTAACAACTGGATCTCCGTCATTTGACTATTTACTTCCAGTATTTGCAGTTATTATAGTATTTTTGGTAGTAGTATATGCTGAAAGTATGAGAATAGAAATCCCATTATCTTCGGGCAGAGTTAAGGGAGCCAGAGGGAAATATCCTTTAAGATTTATATATGCTAGTAATATGCCGGTTATTTTGGCCAGTGCATTACTACTCAATGTGCAGCTATTTGCCAATATTTTCCAGAAAATTGGATACCCTATTTTAGGAACTATATCTAATGGGCAGGCTGTCAGTGGTATTGCTTATTTATTAACTCCTCCACGTAGTTTGGACATGATTATAACCGAGCCGCTTCATGTTTTAGTTTACGGAGTAGTATTTATAGCAATATGTATATTGTTTGCAGTACTTTGGGTGGAATTAAGTAATATTGGACCTAAAGCAGTTGCTAAACAACTTCATCAAATGGGAATGCAGATTCCTGGGTTTAGAAGCAGTAGAAGGCAGTTTGAAAAGATTATGCAGAAGTACATACCAGCGATCACTGTTTTAGGTGGGGCTTTTGTAGGTCTTCTGGCATTTGGTGCTGATCTTACCGGAGCTCTTGGTGGAGGTACTGGTGTACTACTTACTGTGGGAATTGTTTACCGGTTATATGAAGAGATTGCTCAGGAACAACTCATGGACATGCACCCTATGTTGAGAAAATTCTTAGGAGATTAACTTGATTGAGTTAACTTAAGGAGTTATAAAATGAAAGTAGTTGTTATTGCAGGAATTCCTGGATCTGGAAGTACTACTGTTTTAGACCATGCATTGGAAAGCCTTGATTATATAAATGTTAATTATGGGGATGCAATGCTACAGATTGCTCAGGAAAAGGGGATTGTGGAAGATAGAGATGAATTAAGAATGCTTTCTCCTGATGTACACAAAGAAATTCAAAGAAGTGCAGCAAAAAGTATAAGAGAAAGGTCAAAACAAAATAACATAATCGTGGATACGCATTGCACTATTAAAACACCCGCTGGTTTTTTACCAGGACTTCCAAAATGGGTTCTAGAAGAACTCCAACCAGATATTTTCGTGTTAATAGAAGCAGATGCTGATGAGATTTTGCTAAGAAGAATTAGTGATACTTCTCGTACACGAGACATGGAAATGTTGAAGGATATTAACCTTCACCAAGAAATGAATAGATCCGTTTCCATGGCATATGCAGCACTCACAGGTGCAACAGTGAAAATAATTGAAAACCATAATGATCAACTGGATAATTCAGTTGCTGATATGGTGGAAACTTTAAAATAAATTTATTAAGTTGATTCAAATTGTAATTAATGTAAAAATTACTTGAATTTCAAATGAATCATGTTAATAGTTTCAGTTAAGGGTAATTTTATTTATATAATCAATTAATTCTATAATTGATTTAATTAATAAAATAAAAAATTTAATATTATATGAAAAATTCATTCATGATTCTAACAAGAGGAAATAAAAATGGTGTTTGAAATAATTTATGGGCCGTTGAATGCGATTTTTGGACCCATCATCGCGATGGATCCTAATCCAAACAACCCAATATTCACAATTTTCTTGATTTCTACCCTAGTAGCTTTTTTCATTACATTAGCTAACAAGTTATTGGTTGATCAAGATAAATTAGAATCTATAAAAAAAGAGATGCAGGAATTCCAACAGGAAATGAGGGAAGTTCAGAAATCTGGCGACGCTCAAGCCATGGAAAGAATGCAAAAGCAACAGATGGAGTTCATGGGAAAACAAAAAGACATGATGACTATGTCATTTAAACCTATGCTGGTTACCATGTTACCTATTCTTATTGTGTTTTATTGGATGTCTCAACAGCCCCAAATTTCACATACTGTGGTTATGCTTCCTCAAATAGCTTATTATGTACTTTTAGTTCCTCTTTGGCATATGTTTTATCATACCGCAGCCACTACTCCGCCAGGTGCTATTGAGTGGTTAGGATGGTATATTCTATGTTCATTTGCCATGTCCCAATTATTCCGTAAGCTCATGGGCTTAAAAGGAGGAATGTAATTTTCAATGAACTATTTTAAGATTTATTAATAAATTTATTAATTAAATTATTTTTAAATCTGAAATATTGCTCATAATTATATTTTCATATGATAAATTAAATTTAGGAGAGATTAAATGCCAGCAAATAGATTTAGATCCAGATCATACAAGAGGACCTTTAAAAGGACTCCTGGTGGAAAAACAGTTTTAAGATACAAAAAGAAAAAACCCAGCAAGCACATTTGTGGCGAGTGTGGGAAATTGCTCCATGGTGTTCCTCGAGGACGACCATATGAGATTAAAAAATTAGCAAAGACTAAAAAACGACCTAACCGACCTTACGGTGGATATTTATGTTCTGAATGTTCCCGTAAATTATTTAAGCAAGAGGCAAGGTCCTAATGATCATAACAATCGGTGGTTTAGCAGGCACTGGCACAACCACGGCTGCTAAAATACTGTCTGAAAATTTAGACATTCCTTTTGTCTCTGCAGGAGATATTTTCCGGCAGATGGCAGCTGAAAAAGGAATGGATGTATTGGAATTCAGTAAACTTGCCGAAGATGACATAAATATTGACACTGAAATTGATCATAGACAGGCTGAAATGGCTAAAAAGTCAAAAGATCTGATTGTTGAAGGAAGACTTTCTGCATACTTTGTAGATGCTGATGTAAAGGTGTGGATGATAGCTCCTTTTGGTGTACGTTCTGAAAGAATTAGTCAAAGGGAATCCAAACCGGTTGAAGTCGTTAAGAAAGAAATCCGAATACGTGAAGATAGTGAAGCTCTCAGATATGAAGAGATTCATAATATTGACATTAACAATTTTGACGTATATGATCTAATCTTGAATACTAATAGTTTTCAAGCTAATAGCGTCGCCGACATAATAGCAAAAGTTACAAAGGTGATTTAATATGCCAGCAATAGAAGTAGGAAGAGTATGTATTAAAACCGCAGGCAGAGAAGCCGGCGAAAAATGTGTAGTTGTAGATATCGTTGATGAAAAGTTCGTAGAAGTTGTAGGAGTTTCTGTAAAAAACCGCAGATGCAACATACAACACTTGGAACCTGTAGATCAAGTATTAGAAATTAAATCAGAAGATCCTGAAGAGATCAAAAAAGAGCTGGAAGCTCTTGAATAAATGATCTTTTTGGCGTTGATATATATTTAATTGAATGATATTTTGTTTAAATTGAACTAATTATGATCTAGATATATCTAGACCTAGATAAATCATAATTAATTTAATTAATATTATTCCAAAACAATTAAAAAATAAATATGATAATGACTTATTTTATCAACGCTAAATCAACGCCTATTAAGGTTATCTCTTAAGGTTATTCAAATGGAAAATTTTCTTATCAAGGCTGAAAGTGAAACTAATCCTGAGTATGGATGCTGGCCTGAATCTCGCCCCATAGAAGATCATTTGCGAAAAGGAATTATCAACCTGGACAAACCGTCTGGACCTACTTCTCATGAAATTGATTCATGGGTACGCATAATTCTTAATGCTCAAAAGACTGGACATGGTGGGACTTTAGATCCTAAGGTTACAGGTATTCTACCTATTGGGATAGATAATGCCACTAGAGTAATACAATTATTACTGGCGGCTGGAAAAGAGTATGTCTGTCTAATGCGACTTCACAGGGAGATTGATGAGGAGCAAATTAGAGAGATATTTGATGAATTCCAGGGCAAAATTTTCCAAACTCCTCCCTTAAAATCTGCGGTTAAGCGAGAATTAAGGGTAAGAACTATTTATTATGCAGATATTCTTGAAATTGATGGTCAAGATGTTCTTTTTAAAATTGGCTGTGAGGCTGGAACTTACATACGTAAATACTGTCATGATATTGGTGAAGCCCTAGGAATAGGTGCTCACATGGCAGAATTGAGAAGAACTAGGGCTGGATCTTTTGTTGAGGATGACACACTCACCACATTACATGATCTTACTGATGCTTATCATTATTGGAAAGAAGATAATGATGAATCTTTAATTAGAAAATGTATTTTGCCTATGGAAAAAGCAGCTGATCATCTGCCTAAGGTTATTATTCGAGATTCAGCGGTTGATGCTATTTGTCACGGAGCTAAATTAGCTTCTGGTGGTATTTTGAGTCTCAATTCAGATATAAAAAAAGGAACTACTGTAGCAATTCAAACTCTTAAAGGAGAACTCGTGGCTTCAGGTGAAAGTTTAGAGACTGCAGAGGAAATAATAGAATCTGATACAGGTATAATGATTGATGTAAAAAAGGTTTTTATGGAACCTGAAACATATCCGAAACTATGGAAATGAGTAATGAAATAAAATATTAATTTCTCATTGCTTATCAATAATTTTAATTGTCTTTAATACTCAAAGTTTTCTAAACTCGATAAATAAAATTTAAAATTATTTAATTTATGATGTATTAGTTCATTAATTAAAATGCTATTTTTCATAGCTCTATTTATGAGTTTAATATCAGAATCTAAAATATAAACTAAAATTTCATGCTCTCTTAATGAGTTGAATACCAAAAACTATAAACTATAAGAGAATGATATATTTTTTTACTAGTTATAAAACGGTTTAAATGTTGTAGTAATTATAGGTTATTTGACCCATATTCTCACAGGCCGGGATAGTCTAGCTTGGTAAGGCGCAAGACTGGAAATCTTGTGGAGATTCTCTCCGCCTGGGTTCAAATCCCAGTCCCGGCGTTTATTGGTATATAGCAAGTTTTAAAGTATTTTTAAGACTTGCCCCTATGACAATATTTTGCACGTTAAATAAATTGACACTTGAATAATGAAAAAACAGACATTAGTTAATGTCTTGAATTTGCACTTTCCCGTTGCGAATTCGCTCTATAATTGGAGGTTAAATAAAATGGAAGACGATTTTAATCATATGGTTCGTATTGCCCGAAGAGATGTAAACGGTAATAAAACCATAGAAAACGCTTTAACTGATATTAAAGGTGTTGGGAATGCATTATCTCGCGCTATCAGTATTGCAATGGGTTTTGACCTTGATCAAAAAATGGGATATCTTTCTGATGAAGATGTTTTAAAAATTGAGGAAGCATTAAAAGATCCTCAAAAATATGATGTCCCTGAATGGATGCTAAACCGCCGTAAAGATTACGTAACTGGTGAAACTAAACATTTAATTGAATCCGATCTTGTAATGATTCTTCGAGATGACTTAAACAGAATGAAGAAAACTCGAAGTTACAAAGGAAGAAGACACGAAGTTGGTTTACCAGTCAGAGGACAAAGGACCAAGTCTACATTCAGAAAAGGTTCTTCTGTTGGTGTAAGAAGAAGGAGAGGAAGGCAATAGGTCTATTAAGGATCATTGTCAAATAAAAACTATTAAGGAGATATGGTTATGGGACATCCACGAAAAGCAAGGAAAAAGTACGATACTCCTCCTCACCCATGGAATGCTGAAAGGATTAAGGAAGAAAATAAGCTGGCAACCAAATACGGCCTAAGAAATAAGAAAGAAATTTGGAAAGCCGAAACTATGGTGCGGAGATACAGAAGGGATGCTAGGTACTTACTGGGTCTTTCTACTGAACACACCGAAGGGGAAAGAGAACAGTTATTATGACACTTAATCCGATTTGGAATGTTAGGCGAAAATGCTCACCTAGAAAATGTTTTGGATCTAACTGTAGAAGATGTTCTTAGAAGAAGATTACAAACTATGGTTCACCAAAAAGGCCTATCTAGAACAGCTAAAGAGGCCAGAATCTTTGTTGTCCACGGACACATTGCCTTAAATGGTAAAAAGATTGATTCACCAAGTTATATGGTAAAACGAGGCGAAGAAGATAATATAGGTTATTATGCTTCATCCCCAGTGGCCAAACAATTCCAAACCAAGCAAGAAAATAAACCTGCTGAGGAAAAAAATAATTAAGAGGCGTTATAATGGCTGAAAAAGAAAAATGGGGTATTGCTAATATTTACTCATCATTTAACAATACAATAATAACCATTACTGATGTTACTGGAGCCGAGACCATTACGCAATGGTCCGGTGGAAAAGTTGTAAGAGCTGACAGACAGGAATCATCTCCTTTCGCTGCTATGGAAGCTGCCACAAGAGCTGCTGACGATGCTAAAGAAAAAGGGATTGTAGGACTGCACATTAAAGTACGTGCTCCAGGTGGAAACGGTCCTAGAACTCCAGGACCTGGTGCTCAAGCTACTATACGGGCTTTAGCCAGAGCAGGTATACGAATAGGTAAAATTGAAGATGTAACTCCCATACCTCACGATGGTACCGGAAGGCCTGGAGGTAAGAGAGGAAGAAGGGTCTAATATGGAGATTGAAGTCAAAAAGAAGAATGAGAATGAACTTGTTTTCACGATCAGCGGTGCGGATTTGTCTTTTGTCAATGCCATTCGTAGAGTGTGCATGATGGAAGTTCCTAAAATGGCAATTGATGACGTACACATTATTAAAAATGACTCTGCCATGTTCGACGAGGTTCTAGCCCATAGATTAGGATTAACACCTTTGGTGTCTGATGATGAATCTATTGAAGGTCTGGTATTACGTGAAGAATGTGACTGTGAGGATTACTGCTCTAAGTGCAGTGTCTCTCTGGTTCTAAAGAAAAAAGGACCTGGAGTTGTTTATTCCAAAGACTTATCTTCAGAAGACTCAAGAATAAAACCAGTTTATGATACTATACCTCTTCTAAAACTCAAAGACGATGATGAAGTTGAATTAGAAGCAACTGCCCAATTAGGGATTGGAATGGAACATGCTAAGTGGGAACCAACCACCGCGTGTGCCTACAAATTCTATCCTCAAATAACTATTGGTGAAGGTTGCGAGGGATGTCAAAAATGTGCCGATGTCTGCCCTAGAGGAGTTCTTGAATTCGATGAAAAGGCTAAAGAAGTCAAAGTAGTTGATTTAGAGAACTGTTCCATGTGTAAGAGTTGTTTCAGAGCATGCGAAGCTCGAAAAATAAATATCGGTTTTGATGACCAGAAATTCATTTTCACGATCGAAACTGACGGTTCAAAACCTCCGGAAGAGGTTTTAATCAAAGCTTGTGACGTTTTATCAGAAAAAGCGGACAAGATTATTGACATTTTGTGAAGGAGGCTAATCAATGGTAAGAAAAATTACCAAGACAAACCCTAACATTACTGAACTTATTAGGAATCTTAAGAAAAAATCCAACTCAGAAGAAGCAGCTATCTGGAAAGATGTTGCAAAAAGGCTGGGAAGATCTACTCGTAGAAAAGCTCAAGTTAACTTATCTACTATAAATAGACATTCCAGTGATGATGAAACAGTTTTAGTACCTGGAAAAGTTTTAGGAAGTGGAGATCTTAACCACAAAGTACAAGTGGTCGCTCTAGGCTTCTCTAAATCAGCCCAAGAAAAAATTGAAAGTGCAGGTGGAGAGTGCCTTGATATTGGTACCGCTATGGAACAAAATCCTAAAGGTAGCAACATCAGAATCTTAGAATAAAATAACGTGGTGTTTTTATGATTATCGACGGAGACGGACACATCTTGGGAAGACTTGCCAGTGTGGTAAGTAAAAAACTTCTCGATGGAGAAAATGTGGTAGTTCTCAATGCAGAGAAGATAATTATCACTGGATCAACGGATTGGGCTTACGCCAGATACAAACAAAGACTCGACCGAGCTAGTATCTCTAACCCTCGGAGAATGGGCCCTAAATATCCTAGAAGACCAGATGATATATTCAGAAGAACTGTAAGAGGAATGATACCTTACCGGAAAACTTCAGGTAGAGCAGCTTACAAAAACCTTAAGGCTTTTGTCGGTGTTCCTCGTGAATTTCTGGAAGTAGAAGCTTCTAAAGTTCCTGAAGCTCAAGCAAGGGATATTAAGAAAAATACAGATCTTGGAGAAATTTCTAAGCTTTTAGGAGCTAAATTTTAATCTAAAGATTATATTTAATTAGGATGTGTAACGATGAAGAAAGTTGTTCATACAAGTGGAAAAAGGAAAACTGCCATTGCTAGAGGCACATTCCACGAGGGAAAAGGAAGGATCCGGATTAATAAATGTCCTGTAGAACTCTACGATCCAGAACTTGCCCGCCAGAAAATTGCTGAACCAATAACCTTAGCGGGTGACATCATTAATGATGTTGATATCGACGTTAAAGTTGTTGGTGGAGGAGTTATGGGTCAAGCTGAAGCAGCCCGTATGGTTATTGCTAAAGGTCTGGTCCAGTGGACTAATGATATGGATCTTAAAGAAAAGTTCGTCCAGTACGACAGAACTATGCTCGTAGGAGACCCTAGACGTTCTGAACCTAAGAAATATGGTGGAAGAGGCGCTCGAGCACGAAGACAGAAGAGTTATCGATAATTCGATAATTTTTTTTCATATTTTTATCCATACAAATTTATCTATTTAATTCGTATTAAAAATATAATAAAAAAAAAGATTGATGATTTGTTATGATCCCAATACGATGTATAAGCTGTGGTAAAGCAGTTTCAGCATATTTTGATGAATATCAAAATAGGACCGCCGAAGGTGAAGATCCTAAAGTGGTTTTAGATGATCTGGGACTTTCCAGATACTGTTGTAGAAGAATGTTAATTGCCCATGTTGAGACCTGGTAAAAGGGGACCGTAGGGTAGCTTGGTCCATCCTCCCAGCCATTGAACAAATTTAAAGTTATGTATTAATTATAATTGGCCTATTTATTTTGCCAATTATATGGAGTTATTCCAGATAATTTAAATATAAATTTAAAAGATTTTAATATTATCTGTTTGAGTATAATTCTTTCAACTGGAACGGGGATGGTCAACACCGGAACGCTGGAGACCCGAGTTCAAATCTCGGCGGTCCCATCATTTTAACTTAAGTTATTCTTATTAAAGAACATTAATATTAGAATAATATAAAATTCTTGATAAGTTTAATAACTCGAAAGTTTAATAATATTATATCTCAACTCAGATGCAAGAATTATATTTTTTTAATCAATGATTTATTATAATTGATTTAAATTTATTGATTCCTGTTGAATTTATGAATTCAAAAAGAATTCAAAGAATCCTTAATGATCTTGGAGGAGAGATTTAATGGTATCAAGTAAATTAACCCGATTTGAAAAAGCTAGAATTATAGGCGCAAGAGCTCTTCAGCTTTCTATGGGAGCAAAACCTTTAGTTAAGGTACCTGACTCTCTGGATCCTATAGACATAGCTACTTTAGAACTTAAAAAGAAAGTTATCCCTTTAGATATAAGAAAATAACCACTAATTAAACCACTATTTTTTCATAAGAGGTGTTTTTGTGGATAGCGTTATTGAAGACGTCCGTGTACGTAAAATTTTAGATAGTAGAGGAAACCCTACTCTAGAAGTGGATGTTATAACATGGAATGGGTTTGGCCGTGCCGCTGCACCCAGCGGTGCTAGTACTGGTTCCAGAGAAGTTGTGGCTTTCCCTGAAGGTGGGGTAGACAAAATAATTGGTGAAGTGGAAGATGTAATATCTTCTGAACTGATTGGAATGGATGCTGAAGACCTGCAAGATATAGATATGGTCTTAAAAGAGATTGATGGAACTGAAAATCTTTCCTCAATTGGTGGTAATACCACGGTTGCTGTTTCCATGGCTGTAGCCAAGGCAGCTGCTGCATCATATAATATGCCCCTATACAAGTTTTTAGGCGGTAATATGAAAACTGAAATTCCATATCCTTTAGGTAATATGATTAATGGAGGAGCACATGCTGGTAAACACGCTCCAGATATTCAGGAATTTTTAATTGTTCCTGTAGGTGCCAGCAATATTACTGAAGCAGTTTTTGCAAATTCTAATGTTCACAAAAAATTAAAAGAGCTTATTCAAGTCAAAGATAAATCTTTCACTGGTGGAAAAGGTGATGAAGGTGGATGGGCCCCTAATATTTCAAACGACGATGCTTTAGAAATGCAAGCTAAAGCCTGTGATGAAGTCGGTGATGAAATGGGTATAAAAATCAGGCCTTCTCTAGATATGGCTGCCAGTGAAATGTGGGATGCTTCCCAAGAAAAATATATCTATGGTCAGGAGAACATTGCTCGAGACACTGGAGAGCAAATTGAATTTGTAAAAGAAATTATTGAAACTTACCATATGTTATATGTGGAAGATCCACTGGATGAGGCTGACTTCACTGGATTTTCAGAGCTAACTGCAAAAATTGGCGATAAATGTCTAATTTGTGGTGACGACCTTTTTGTTACAAACAAACAAATATTACAAGAAGGAATCGATCAAAAGTCTGGAAATTCTATTATAATTAAACCTAACCAGATTGGAACTCTCACAGATACATATGAAACTGTAAAGTTAGCTAAAGAGAACCAATACGTTCCTGTAGTATCCCACCGTTCTGGTGAAACTACTGATGAAACTATAGCTCATCTAGCTGTTGCTTTCTCAGCTCCTTTAATAAAAACAGGAGCCTTAGGTGGAGAGAGAATTGCTAAACTCAATGAACTTATACGTATTGAAGAAGAGCTTTCCAACCCTTCAATGGCCATTTTGGATAAATAAATTTGACTTATAGTAGTCACATGAATAATTGATTAATAATTATTCATTTTTTTATTTATCAAACTAAAAAACCTATGATTTTTCAAATTATATGGTCTATTGAAGTTATTAAAATCATAGTTCAATTTATTTGAACTTTAAGAATATTAAATGGTAATTTATAGATTATCCTAACTTTATATAATCAAGATAAATTGAATAAATCTCATAAAATGTTCAATGCTGATGATTTTGTAAAGTTGATGGGTTTAATCTATTAAATCGTTGAAAAAATGCATCATGTTAATCTATCTATAATGTTAGGATTACAGAGCTAATTATAAAAATTTTAAAAATGAGGTGATATTTTGTCAGAACTATTAATCCCACTGGACAAGTACTTAGCAGCAGGTTTACACATCGGAACTCAACAGAAAACTGGAGATATGGAAAGATATATCTACCGAGTAAGATCTGACGGTTTATATGTTTTAGATGTTCGCAAAACCAATGATAGGATCATTGAAGCATCAAAATTCTTAGCCAAATACGACGTTGATGACATATTAGTTGTATCTACCAGACAATACGGACAAGCTCCTGTAAAAAAATTCGGACAAGTTACCAGTGCTAAAACTATACCTGGACGTTTCATACCTGGAACTTTAACTAACCCTAATTATGCTAAATTTATAGAACCAAAAGTACTGGTTGTAACTGATCCTAGATCTGACTCTCAGGCTATTATTGAGGCCAGACAAATAGGAATTCCTGTAGTTGGTCTATGTGATACTGAAAACTTACTGGGTAATGTTGATTTTGCTGTTCCTGTTAACAACAAAGGTAGAAAGGCCATTGCTCTTGTTTACTGGTTACTGGCCAGACAATTACTAAGGGAAAAAGGCATATTAAAAGAAGATGAAGATTTAGATATTCCCGCTACTGAATTTGAGCTGAAAATCTAATAACTTAAATTTTCAATTAAATTGTATCAAATAAGTACTTCAAATAAATATTCAATAATTGAGTAATATTACTATTCGATTATTGAATTGATATTAAAAGATTATAAAGAAGATTAAAATCGGCAGTGATTTCATGATAAGGAAACCTGCAGTGGCAGGAATTTTCTATGAAGATGATCCGGAATCTCTAAAAAAGAGAATTGAATGGTGCTTTAAACATAGTTTAGGTCCTGGAAAAATTCCTGAAGAGGGTAATAATCGCGAAATTAAAGGTGTTCTTGCACCCCACGCAGGATTTATTTATTCTGGACCTGTTGCTACCCATTCTTATTCTGAGATTGTAAAAGACGGTTTTCCAGAAACTTTTATTATATTATGTCCTAATCACACGGGAATTGGTTATGGGGTTTCTGTTGCAAAGGAAGGAGTTTGGAGTACTCCCTTAGGTGATGTTGAAATAGATACGGAATTTGCCAGTGAATTATTGAACGATTCCCGTATTATTGATTCTGATTTAACCGCACACTCTCAAGAACACAGCTGCGAAGTCCATATTCCTTTTTTACAATACTTTCAAAAGGAATTTAAAATAGTGCCCATATCTATATGGATGCAGGATTTGGAAACATCACATGAAATTGCAAGGGCGATAATAAATACTATAATAAAACTTGGAAGAGATGTAGTTCTCATTGCCAGCACTGACTTTACGCATTATGAAACTCAGGAAGTAGCATCTAGAAATGACCATTATGTACTAGAATCCATTGAAAAAATGGACGAAAAACAGATGATGGATCGAATTTCTAAACTTAATGTTACTATGTGTGGTTATGGCCCAGTAGCAACCACAATTTTAGTTTCCAAGATG
>CAYUFT010000017.1:0-5216 GCA_964444115.1 uncultured Methanobacteriaceae archaeon | reverse complement strand
TTATATGCAATCTGTAGCTTCTGCACCGGGAAAGGCCATTCTTTTTGGAGAGCATGCTGTTGTTTTTGGTAAACCAGCTATTGCTTTCGCAGTTGATAAAAGAGCCACTATAACTATAAAGAAAGGAAATACATATACTACTTTTGAATCCCCTATTTTAAATCTAAAAGCAGAAATTGACTTGATTGATGGAAATATAAAGTTAAATAAAGGCTACTCAGGTATTGTGAAGTATGTTCTCGAGGCGGTTTTAAAATGTCACGATCGATCGCCTATTGATATAATATTGGATATGGAAATGCCTATTGGTGCAGGACTAGGATCATCGGCAGCAGTCACTGTGGCCACTCTAGCTGCTCTGGAAAATTATCATAAACGAGATATTTCTGTTTCCAAAATTGCTAAAATGGCTCATGAAATTGAAATTAAGGTTCAAGGTTCGGCTAGTCCTCTTGATACTACAATTAGTGCTTTTGGTGGCATAATTTATCTATCTGAAAATTCTGAAATTATTCCTTTAAAATCAGATTTAGAAGATTCCATTGTGATTGGTTATACTTCTAGTAGAGGCAACACTGGTGAAATGGTTGCTGGTGTAAAAAAAAGAAGAGATTCCAATCCAGAAATTATGGATCTAATTATAGATTCGATAGGGAATATTACCAATAAAGCAAAAAATTTACTTAATATTGATCAGTTGAACACTGAGAAAATGGAAGCATTGGGAGAATTAATGAATATTAATCATGGTCTTCTTGATGCTATAGGAGTAAATACTCTTGAACTCTCATATATGGTTTATATTGCTCGCAAAGCTGGAGCTATAGGGTCTAAAATTACAGGTGCTGGTGGTGGGGGTAGTATGATTGCTTTGTGTAATGGCAATGAAAACCAAGTTCTTGCTGAAATTAGAAAAAAGGAAAACGCCATAAAAGCTGATTTTTCAAGAGAAGGATTAATAATTCATAAATAATAAATTAGACATTAATTATTATATGCTGAAATAGATAATATATGAAATATTTGAATAAATTATTTGATATTTATTAATAAATATTACATTTAATGTTCATTAAAACAATTATAGTTTTTACATACTTAAGGTGCAAATTATGATGATTTTAAAGCTTGGTGGAAGTATAATCACTGAAAAAGGCGCTAAAACGCCTACTATAAATAATAAAAATCTCAAAAGAATATCTAAAGAAATTAAAAATGCTTTAAATCATCTTAATACCAATGATTCTAATGGATTAATTATTGTTCATGGTGCAGGGTCCTTCGGACACCCTTTTGCTAGCGAATATCAGATTGGAAATACAATTTCCAGTGACGAAGAATTTGAAAAAAAGAAAATTGGATTTTCTTTAACTCAAAAATGGGTTAAAAAATTAAATAGTATAGTATGTGATGCTCTCATTGAAGAAGGGATTTCTGTAGTGTCCATACAACCTTCTTCATTTATAATTACTAGAAATAAAAGAATTGAACTAGCAGATTTAGACATAATAAAAAAATATCTTGAAAATGGTTTTGTTCCAGTTATATACGGGGATGTAGTTCCTGATTTAGAAGAAACTATTAAAATAGCTGTGGTTTCAGGAGACCAGATCATAAATTATCTGGCCAAAAATTTAAGGCCAGAAAGAGTTATTTTAGGTACAGACGTAGATGGTGTATTTAATAAAAATCCTAAAAAGTACTCCGATGCTGAATTAATTTCAGAACTTAGTTCATTAAAAGATCTAGAATCACTAGATTCAACAACCAATATTGATGTCACTGGAGGTATGGTTGGAAAAATTAAAGAACTTTTAGAATTAGCTGAACTGGGAATTAAATCAGAGATTATTAATGCTGAACACGAAAGTATTGTTCAAAACGCATTGTCTGGTGAACAAGTTCTGGGAACTACTATAAGAAAGAAATAAACAGCTTGAAATATTAAATTAGATATATGATAAATTAATTTAAAATTATTTAATAATGCTTTAAAATCTTTGTTAAAAGTTTATAATTATCAATTTGAATTTAAATTAGCATTAGTTGCTAAAAAATTACTTAATTAAAATTATACTTAAGAAAAAGAAAAATAGCACAAAAATAATCAATATTATATGTTAAGTGTTACTAATAGTTTAAAGGATCAATGAATATCACAAATAATTCTCTAATATACTGATAAAACCATAATTTTGAAAAACATTAATTTGGTGGTAATAAATACCAAAAAATCCATATTAATTTGAAATGTTTATAATGTATTTACATTGTCTGATTAGTTTGGGCTTTATTATGCCGGGTTATTTAAACGATTATTAATGAATCACAAATGATTAATTACAAAGGGACGTTAAAATGATTTCAGATAGGAAGTTGGAACATTTATTGCTATGTGCGCATTGTGATGTGCAGTATAAGAATAAAAAAACAGGGTTTAATGATATAGAATTTATTCATAGAGCATTACCCGAATTAAACAAAGAAAAAATTGATTTAAGCACAGAACTCTTAGGAAAAGAACTAAATTCTCCTATAATTATTTCTGCAATGACTGGTGGCCATCCCTCGGCTTTATCATTAAATAAAGAATTAGCGAAGGCAGTTGATAAATTGGGTATTGGTATGGGTTTAGGCAGTCAAAGAGCGGCTATTGAAAACCCAGAACTTATTAATACTTATGATGTGGCCAGAAAACAAGCACCTTCTTCCCTTTTAATTGGTAATATTGGAGCTCCTCAAATAGAATATGCACATCAAGCAGTTGAAATGATTGATGCTGATGCACTGGCAGTTCACTTAAATCCTTTACAAGAATCTATTCAACCTGAAGGAGATATAGATGCCACTGGATTTTTAAATTCCATTGGGGAGATAGTAAAAACGGTAGATGTTCCAGTAATTGCTAAAGAGACTGGGGCTGGAATTTCCTTTGAAGACGCAGTACTTTTAGAAAAAAAAGGTGTTGACGCTATAGATGTGGCCGGTTCTGGAGGAACCAGTTGGGCTGCAGTAGAAACTTACCGCGCTGATGATACTTATATGGGTGATTTATACTGGGACTGGGGAATACCTACAGCGGTTAGTACGGTGGAAGTAACTCAGTCAGTTAATATTCCAGTATTATCTTCTGGAGGAATAAGGAGTGGCTTAGATGCTGCGAAAGCAATTGCTCTCGGAGCTGAATCTGTGGGAATTGCTTTACCTGTATTAAAAGAAGCTTATATTGGTTATAAAGAAATAATAAAAGTTATTGAAAGATTCCAAGAGTCTTTAAAAGTAGCCATGTTTCTGGTTGGGGCATCTAGTTTAGAGGAATTAAAATCATCTAAATTAATTATAAGGGGCCAAACAAGAGAATGGTTACAAGAAAGGGGCTTTGATACACAAAAATACGCAAGGAGGTCATAACGTGAGCGTAGAAGTTATTGCTATTGGTGGATATGAAGAAATAGGAAAGAACATGTCTGCTGTTAAGGTAGGAGACGATGTAGTAATATTTGACATGGGAATCCACCTGGACCGATTACACATTCATGAAGATACTGATATATCACGGATGCATAGTTTAGATTTAATTGAAAGGGGAGTTATTCCAGACGATACTCTGATGAAAGATGTTGATGGAAAGGTAAGGGCCATTGTATTCACCCATGGACATTTGGATCACATTGGTGCAGTAGCCAAGTTAGCCCATAGATATGGGGCACCTATTATTGCTACACCTTATACTCTAGCACTTTTAGAGCGAACTATCAAAGGAGAAAAGAAATTTAGTGTTTCCAATAGGTTACAGGTTTTAAATGCTGGTGAGAAATGTCAAATATCTCCAGATATAACATTGGAGTTTATTAATGCTACTCACAGTATTCCTCAAGCAGTTATGGCAGCTTTGCATACTTCTGAAGGAATAGTGGTATATGCTAATGATTTTAAATTTGATAATCACCAGAAAATATCTTCTCCACCGGATTACAGTCGGCTAAGGGAACTTGGACGAAAAGGAGTTCTAGCACTCATAGTAGAGACTACGCGAGCAGCAGAGATGCAAGAAGTAAAGACGCACTCTGAAAAAGTAGCTAAGATGGTCTTAGAGGATATTATGTTAGGCCCAATGGAAGAAAAGGAAGGAATGATAGTCACCACTTTTTCTTCACATATTGAGCGAATTCAAGCAATTAGTGATGTAGCAAGCCAAAGTGACCGTCAAATGTTACTTTTAGGCCGGTCTATGGAAAGATATTGTTCTCTAGCAGAAACTATGGGCATTCTTAAACTTCCACCTAATGCCAGCATTTATGGAAGTCCTAAATCAGTAAGCAAAGCACTTGCTCGGGCGGAAGATAAAAGAGAAGATTATTTATTAATTACTACGGGTCACCAGGGAGAACCTGATGCTTTACTACCTCGTATTGCCAATGCAAAAACTCAATTTAATATTCAAAGAGGAGACAATGTAGTAATATCTGCTCCAGTTATTCCTAATCCTATGAATATAGCAAACAGAAATCTCATGGAAAGACGTTTAGGTTCCAGTGGGGCCAGAATATACAGTAATGCTCACGTTTCTGGGCATGCTGGAAGAGAGGATCACCGGGACTTTATAAGGATGTTAAACCCAGTACATATCATTCCATCACATGGAGATCTTCACATGTTATCTGCTTATGCAGAACTTGCTGAGGAAGAAGGTTATAAAATGGGTAATGATGTTCACGTACTTAGAAATGGACAAGCACAAGTTTTTGATGGAGGGGTTTGATGAGTGAAGTAATCGAAATTCTAAAAAAGTATTCTACAAGCATTGATCATGAAATTGAAGAAGCATTATCTACAATTAATCCAAAGGCACTTCGTGATTCATCAAATCACCTCATAAGTGCTGGTGGGAAAAAAATAAGGCCGTCACTTGCGGTTTTAAGTTGCCAAGCTGTCGGAGGAAAATCAGAGTATGCTTTAAAAACCGCAGCAGCAATAGAATTGATACATACTTTCTCTTTGATTCATGATGACATAATGGATAAAGATGATATGCGCAGAGGGGAGCCTTCAGTACATGTACTTTGGGGTGAACCAATGGCTATTTTAGCGGGGGACACTCTTTTTTCCAAGGCTTTTGAAACAGTCATTAGAACAAAGATTGATGATTCATCTTATAAACGAGTTAATGAAGCTTTAGCAGTAGTAGTTGATTCATGTATAAAAATATGTGAAGG
>CAYUFT010000016.1:0-29770 GCA_964444115.1 uncultured Methanobacteriaceae archaeon | reverse complement strand
GGCTTAATCGAACCCCAATAGCAGTAGCCTCCGCCAGGATCAAACGGATTTGCTAATAATAAAATATTGGGAAGTATAGAATTGTACATGTTAAAAAGGAGTTATTTAGTAAACATACCAAATATCACCACATTCTACCATAAATGACCAACATCAAACACAAACACTACTTGCTAAGCAAAGGTTTGTGCTCTCATTTAAATAATTGTAAATATAGCCACATGCGGAAAAACAGCCATTCATAGAACGATAAAAATCGCACTCCGGCCGACGCCTTATGCATCGTGGCACATACTATACACGACACTCAAAGAAACACAAAATTATTAGAAAATATTGCAAAATCAGAGCAATATTCAATGTTTAAAATTAATTTGAGTGAAAAACAATTTAGATAAAAAATATATTAATTGCAATTAATAATATACAGATAAACATATAGATAAATCTTTTGATTACTAAATATTTTTTTAATCAATACAAAAAAAATGAAAAATTAGAATGGTCAGTCACTTAAAAAAAGAAATTTTAAAAGAATGCCACCGACAAGGTATATCTTAGTAGGGTTTAGTCAAGTAAAAAGATGGGAAAATCCTCCAGAAGAGCTTCCTAACAAATTTAAAGATTGGATTCCGCCACAGTTCTGGCTCAAAATATATATCCTGAAGCTAAAACAGTAATCGTAATAGGAATTCCAGCACAACTACCTATCGTGGAAACGGCCCCTTCTATTTACTACCATGAATTATATAAAACCGTTAATTCTCTTTTAGATTCTAAGGGCCTATGAAATTATCTGAATTTTTAAATCAAAAGGGATACCCATCTATTTATTTACCTAGGGATGGTTATGGAGATATAAAAGTACTGCTTAAAAAACCACTGGCCTTCTTTTCCCGCCACCACGCTGCTTATCTGGCAGGAATGGGTTCTTTTGGTCAAAATAATATGATTTTAACTCCAGAATATGGGCTTCGGGTAAGATTTACTTCCATTTTCACCTCAGCAGAATAGAATCAGATGAAATATCTGGAGAAGACCTATGCACCAAATGTGGGCAATGTATTGAATATTGCCCCGTTAATGCCATGTCCTCTTTAAAGCCAAAAAAGGATAATTTACCACTAACCGATAAAATAAGCTGTGCTAAGAGAAGTAAAGAGTTAAGAGAAAAATATAAGAGTCCTTGTGGTATCTGTATCAAAGTTTGCCCCATAGGTGAAGATAGAGAACTATTTTCCAGGAAAAATATGGACATATATTCTTCAAAAAATGGATTTAAAAAATATAAAAAGGCCTGGAATCATGTTAGGTCTTATGAAGTAATGAATAATTAAATGGAAATAGGCATGTAAATGTGTTTCTATGTTTAAAAATTTATAAAAAATATTTAATTATTTGTGATTTCAAGATCCATCAATATACGTACCATGGCCGGTTCCTGACCAATATCAACTGATAAAGCAGGGCCTTCATCCATGTAAAGTGAAATTAGGATAAACTCATTTGATATTTTATCCATTCCAAATCCTTGTGTGGTTTTGATGCTAAAAGTTTCTCCTTCACTATCTTTGAAATAATCCCTAACCCTGGCCGAATCTCCACCCATGACCCGGATCATGATCATGAGATGTTTTTCACTGGAATAATGCAAATCCCTTACAAATTCTTCTGGAACAATTAATTGTTCTAGGGCATCATCAGATTTATTTTTTTTATTAAATGTTACAGTCTCCATCTCTTGTGACATATAAAACACCTCATCTGTAAATAGATTAATCAATCTTATATTGTATTATAATACACCATTGATTTATTAATTTCGATGATTAAAATAAGTTATAATAAAACTATTAAAAATAACATTAATTAATATAATTATAAAATACATCTATTAAACGGATTAAACTATGTGAAACTACTAAAATGATTATTATGAACAAATTAAAACTCTTGAAACCAGATGAAATAGAAAAAAAAGCATCTCTACTAAATAAGTGGAATGTTTCTGAAACAAATCATCTCATTGGAATTTTCAAGTTCAGTGACTTGGCAGAATCAATGCAATTTGCAGTCAAAGTAGGTAAAATAGCAGAAGAGATTCATCACGATCCTGAAATGAGTATTGGTGCTGGAAAAGTTGAACTCCGCATATATAATCAAGATATTGGTGGATTAACTGATTTAGACTTTGAATTTGCAATTAAAGTAGAAAATTTGCTTAAATGACAAACTAAAATATTAAATAAATTTTTAATATATAATAGTCATTTTAATCTATTAATAAACAAGAATACGCTTATTTATCAAATTAATTCTAATATTAAAAATTTAATAAATAATCTAAAAAATAGAAATTTAAAAATGGGCTGGCCTTGATGAATAATACAAGAATATCTATAATAATGCCCGTTTATAATGTAGAAAATTACCTTAAACAATGTTTAGAAAGTGTCATTAATCAAACAATTATTGAAATAGAGATCATATGTGTGAATGATGGATCTCTTCAAATTCTAGAAGAATTCGCTCAAAAAGATGATCGGATAAAAGTAATCAGCAAAGAAAATGGTGGAATTGCTTCGGCCCGAAATAAAGCATTTAGTTATGTTACTGGAGAATATATTGGATTTGTAGATTCTGATGACTGGATAGAGCCCCAGATGTATGAAAAATTGTATGAAAATGCTAAAAAACATGACAGTGATATGGTAATGTGCTCAGCCCATCTTTTTGATGAAATGGACCAGAAATTACTTTACAATTTACCTTATTTTACTTTAGAATCTTTTGATGAATCTTTTGATGATACTGTTTTTAATCATCAAGCAACTGGAAATTTTTTATTTAAAATCAATGTTACACCATGGAATAAACTTTACAAAGCCCGTTTTTTAAAAGAGAATAATATTAAATTTTATGAAGGCCTGGATTTTGAAGATAATCCCTTTTTTTATGAATCTTATTTAAAGGCCCAGAAAGTTTCTCTGCTTAGAGAATATTTATATTTCTACCGAATAAATCGGCAAGGTTCGTTCATAAGTACGGGTAATAAAAGATTTTTTGACATTGTCCCTATTCAGAATTTAAATGAGAAAATTATAAGCGAAAATTGTCCAGAATACCTTGATTTTTTTCAGAATATTAAAATTAGTGAATTTATTTTACGCTATAGTCAAGTTGAAGAAGAATATAAGCAAGAATTCTTAGAACTCATTAAAGAAGACCTGTCTAAAATGGATTCTGATGATTATAATACCTTAAATGAAACATATAAAATAATATTCAATAATTTTATGAAATCTAATACTTATCAAGAATATGAATTATATGAAAAAATTAGTAGTTTAGAAAAAGAAATAAAAGAAAAATTACATCAACAATCAAAGGCCTATGAATTAAAATTAAAACAACAAAAAATAGCTTTTGAAGGAGAATTAACAATAAAAAACAAATTAATTGAAGAAATAAAAGACTCTAATAGTTGGAAAATAACAGAGCCCTTGCGAAATGTTAGAACTATCTTTAAAAAAGATTAATTTCCAATAATTTCTAAATCATATTAAATATCTAATTTTTATAATTTTATTTTTTAGTCTAGAAATATTATTGGACTAATTTGATAAAAGAACAATAATATAAAAAAGTTGGATTTTAGTCCTCATCCATGAGGTCAATGAAATTATCCATATCTGTAACATTGAAAACAAACCTGTGTCGAGACTTTTTATTTCCTAAGCGTTTCATAGTCATCAAGCAAGACACTGCAGAATCTTCAGGGCTAGCCTCTACTATTTTTTCAAACCATTCCGCATCTTCATCTTTTTCAAAGGTCATTTCCATAACATTAGCATGAAGATCTACACTACACCCTCGCTTTTCCAATATTTTTTCTAATTTTTCTAATTTTTCTTTATTCATGGGAAATCGCCTTTAATTTATCCAATTAAATATATTTTTGATATATGAATATATAGTAATATTTTTATTTAATAGTATTCAAAAAAGGTTTAATAAATTTATAATAAGAGTGAATACTAAATAATTAATTAAGAAATTTTTATTAATATATCAAGATTAATAGTTTTCTTAAATACAATTATGCCTAACTAATACGAGAATAATACTAATTACTTACAAAATGTGGTTTAAATACTTAAATTTAATTCAAAGGGTAATTAATTATAAAATTTATAGAACTGACTCAAAATAACCCAAAGTCAGTTTTTAAGATTATTACCATAAATAAATCTAAAAATTAATTAATAATTGGTGTTTAATGATGGACCTATTTGATGAATTATTTAACATTACTGAATTGATTCCTGTTGATTTTGGTGGAGGTAGCGCATTAGATAAAACTTATCTAATGGCTTACTTAGTTTTAAGAAATAATTTTAAAACATTCGTAGAAATAGGAGTATATAAAGGAAGAAGTTTGTTTCCAGTAACTTATGCCATAAAGAAAAATAATGGTGTAGCTTATGGAATAGATCCCTACCAAAAAGATGCTGCAAGAGAATATGATATTGAAGAAGATCTTCAAAAACAAATTGATAGTTTTATTGATGAAACAGATTTTGAAAGTATTTATCAAAATGTAGTACAATTGAAATCAGATCTGGGTTTTAAAGAGCATTTAGAAATTATAAGAAAAAAATCATCAGAAAGTGACTTATTATTTCAGGATATAAAAATTGATATGCTCCACATAGATGGTAATCATGATACTAAACATGTTTTAGAAGATATTAAACTTTATTTACCATTTTTAAATTATGAAAGCATCATAGTTATGGATGATATAGACTGGAGTTCAGTAAAGCCAGCCTATGAAAAATTAAAGGAAACTGCAACAGTTATTTTCGAAGCAGAAACTTATGCGATTTTAATAAATTCTAAAATTTCAGAAAATGAAAAGAATGAATATAATTTTGAGATTGGTACCATTTCCGAGATAGTAGAAAAATTGATAGGTTATAAAGAATTAATTGAAAATAAAAATTTTACTATTGACGATATGAATACTGAGCTCTTGAATCGTGGAAATAAAATATCAAACCTTGAATCAGAGTTAAATATTCTAAATAATCAATCAAAATCGAATAAAAAAGAAATTGAGACTCTCAGACGCCAAGTAAATATTCTAAATAATAATAAAAAAGAAATCAGAAATTTGGAATCAAAAATATCAGCATTATCCAAATCCAGCAATAGAAATCTATCTAAAAATTTTAAAATATTATTTAGAGATTATTTATCTGAAAAAACTGTTAGAACTGGAAAATTAGCAAAAATAAGTAAAATACCATACTTATTCATTCTTTTAAAATCTAAAGGAAATATTAAAAATGCTTGGACCAATATAAAGGGTTACCTGGCCATTAATCGTTTAAATCTTTTCGATGAGCATTACTATTTTAATAAAAATAATAATGTTTTGATTTCTGGAATAAACCCTCTGATCCATTACTTATATTATGGTTATCTGGAAGGAAAAAATCCCAATGCCATTTTTGATGGAGAATATTATTTAAATAAGAATAAAGATGTTAAAAAATCCAAAATGAATCCATTGATCCATTACAGTTTACATGGAATTAAAGAGAACCGGAAAACAAATAATATCAAAATAAGCGTTATTGTAACCTCATATAATCATGAAAAATACATAAAAGAATGTATTGACAGTATTTTAATGCAAAAAGGCATTGATTTTGAATTAATTATCGGTGATGACTTCTCTAACGACAATACCAGAAAAATACTAGAACAATATCAAAAACAACACTCCGACATAATTAATTTATTGCCTTCCAATGAAAATTTAGGAGTTACCAAAAATTTAAAAAGGTGTTTGGAAGAAACAAGTGGGAAGTACATAGCCATTTGTGAAGGTGATGATTATTGGACAGATCCATATAAACTACAAAAACAAGCTGGGTTTCTAGAAGAAAGAGAAAATTGTGCTTTGTGTTTTAACTCTGTATTAGTATTTTATGAGGATAATAAAAAGCAAAAGCATATATTCCAAGAAAAGTTAACCAAAACCCTATTTAATACAAAGGATTTAATTTTAGATAATTTCATAGGTAATTTTTCATGCTGCATGTATAGATCAGATATTGTAAAAAAACTTCCCGAAGGATTATATGAATTTTTTACAGTTGACTGGATGTTTAATATTGTATGTTCAGAATATGGAAAAATTGGGTTTTTAAACGAACCCATGTCCACATATAGAGTCCACGATAGTGGACTTTGGTCAGGCAAAGAGAACAAAAGCAAGTTTCCTCAATTAATTCAGTTAATAGATATTTATAATGAATTTTTATCATTTAGATATGATTTTGAGTTTAAAAAATACCAAAAAAGAATTTTAAAACTCCAAAGCCAGGACTCTGAATTTAAAAAAAGTGAAGTTCAGGATATAATCATTCTTGATGATGCTTTTCCACATCCATTATCTGCTTTTAGATTGCAAGAATACAACTCTTATTTAGAAAATTTTGAAAAAATAAAAGTATATTGCAATCCAATATCATTTCCAGCTCTTAATGAAAAAAAGTCACTTGAAACTATAATTAAAAATTATGAAACCAAATATCCTCAATTTATAGGTAAAGTAGAAAGATTCAACTCGAATATGGTTTTACGATCAAAAGGAATCTATACAATCTTTTTGAACAATGCATATAATTATATTGACTTTATAGATAAATATAAAATACCATTTGTATTTACATTATATCCTGGAGGCGGTTTCGAGCTCAATAGTGAAATTTCGGACCTTAAATTAAAAAGAGTACTTTCTTCGCCTTTTTTTAAAAAAGTTATAGTTACTCAAAAAATTGTTTATGATTATTTGATTAATAATGATTTTTGTAAAGAAGATCAGATTAAAGAGATTTTTGGCGTGGTGACTCCATTAAAGTTATTAGAAACAGAATATAATGATAAAAAGTATTATTGTAAAGATAAGCCAACATTAGATATTTGTTTTATAGCTCACCGATACACAGAAAAAGGTGTCGATAAAGGATACGACGTATTCATAGATGTCGCTCAGGAATTATGTATGAAATACAAAAATATTTATTTCCATGTCGTTGGGAATTTTGATGAAAGTATTATTGATATTACACCAATAAAGGATAGGATTAATTTCTATGGACCTCAATTATCAGATTGGTTTAGTGAGTTTTATAAAGACAAAGACATTATTTTATCACCAAACATACCATTTAAAATATCTAAAGGTTCTTTTGATGGGTTTCCAACAGGCTGTTGTACTGAAGCTGGCTTAAATAAGGTTGCTATCTTTTGCACTGATGAACTAAACTTAAATACTGCAAAATATAAAAATGGTGAAGAAATAGTGATTATTCCTCATGATACTCAAAAAATTTTGAAAATAATAGAAAATTATTATCATGACCCTGAAAAATTACAAGCAATATCTGAGTTGGGGCATTTAAAAATAAAAGAGATTTATAATTACGAAAAACAAATTGAACCAAGAATTAAGATATTAGAAGAATTAATAAGGGCAAAAAATGAGTAAATATAATATTAAAGGTGTTAAAACCTTTGAATTTACAAAAATCATTGGACTTGAAAACATCGAGTTTGGAAAAAATATTCTGATAGATGATTTTACTTTAATTTATGCTACTGCACCAATGAAAATTGGAAACTATGTCCATATAGCAAGTTTTACTTCAATTACTGGTGGTGCGGAGTTAATTTTAAATGATTTTGTTGCAATTTCCCAGGGATGTAGAATTTTAACAGGAACTGATGATTTTGTTAGTTGGGGATTTGGTAATTCCACAATTGATGAAAAATATCGTAATGCTAAGCGAGAACCCATCGAAATTGGAAAATTTTGCATCGTAGGTGCAAATAGTGTTGTTTTGCCAGGTGTTACTATTGGAGAAGGGGCTATGGTAGGCGCAGGGTCGGTTGTAACTAAAAATTTAGACCCTTGGGGAGTTTATATTGGTAACAAAAAACTTAAAGACCGTGACAAAAAAAGAGTCCTAAAAACCTATAATAAATTTTTGCAGGAGAAAAAAATCAATGAAACCAATTGAAGAACCAGTTTACGTTACCCAACCACTTTTACCAGAAATAAATGATTTAAAATCAGAAATAGAAGAAATTATCAAAAGTAAATGGGTAACTAATCAGGGAAAACGGCACAATTTATTTGAAGAAAAATTGAAAAAGTGCTTAAAAGTTCCCAATGTATCTGTGTTTAATAATGGTACCATCGCGCTTTTAACCGCTTTAAAAGCATTAGATTTGCCTATAGGGAGTGAAGTTATAACCACACCATTTACTTTCGCTGCAACTCCTCATTGTATTAGTTGGAATTCTTTAAAACCAGTTTTTTGTGATATTGAACCTAATAATATGACCCTGGATGCGGATAAAATTGAAGAATTGATTACACCAGATACTTCTGCAATTTTACCAGTACATGTCTATGGTTTCAATTGTGACGTGGAAAAAATTGATAAAATTGCGAAAAAGCATGATCTAAAAGTTATTTATGATGGTGCTCATGCATTCTCCACCGAGGTGAATGGAGAAGGCATTGGTAACTTTGGAGACATAAACATGTTTAGTTTCCATGCCACCAAACTGTTCAATACCCTAGAGGGCGGATGTTTAACTTATAATAATAATAAATTAAAGGAAAAAATTTACAATCTAAGAAATTTTGGAATAATTAATGAAGAGCAAGTATCAGATATTGGAATTAACGGTAAAATGAACGAAGTTCAAGCCGCCGTAGGATTGCTCAATCTTGAATTATTTAAAGAAGAACAAGAAAAAAGAAAAATAATAAAAGAGTTATATTTAGAGCAATTAAAAGATTTAAAAAATATTAAAGTCCCCGAATTGGCCAAAAATACCACAGATTCATTCCAGTATTTCCCCATTGTAATAGAAGATGATTTTGGCATGACGCGAAATCAAGTTTATGATGAATTTAAAAAGTTTAATATATTCTCTAGAAAATATTTTTATCCCATATGTTCTGATTATGAACCTTATAAAAATCTTAAAAGCTCTTCCAAATCAAATCTTCCCGTGGCCAATGATCTAAAAAATAAAGTGTTGTGTTTACCGTACTATGGTAATTTAAATCACAGAATTGTGGCCCAAATTTGTGAAATAATAAAAAAATGTGCTTAAGTTAACTTTTCATATTATATCTATCCTTAATCTAGTATATTCATAAAAAAATAAAGTGTTATTATGTTACCAATTGTTAGTGTAGTCATACCATCATATAATCATGAAAAATATGTTGAAGAAACTCTGGAAAGTATTCTCAATCAGACATTTCAAGATTTTGAAATTATAATCACCGATGATGGCTCATCAGATGAGACTGTAAACAAAATAAAAAAGTTTAAAGACCCTAGAATAAAATTATTTACCTTTGAAAAGAATAAAGGAGCATGTAGGGCAGTTAATAATTGTATAATTAACTCTAATGGAAAATATATTGCATATGTAAGCTCTGACGATGTATGGGAGTTAAATAAACTAGAAAAGCAGTTAGAATATATTAAGGAAAATCCAGAAATTGGTGCTGTTTTCACTAAAGCTCAAATTATTGATGAAGACAGTAAACCATATGAGGATAAAAACCATGTTTATAGTTCCATTTTTGATCAAGAAAACAGAAGCAGAGAAGAATGGTTAAGACATTTCTTTCTTAATGGCAATTGCATTTGTCATCCCAGCATACTAATTAATAAAGATATTTATGATGAAGTAGGCCTTTACAATGAAAAAATGGCCAACATACCTGATTTTGAAATGTGGGTTCGTATATGCTTAAAATATGATATTCATATAATGGATGAAAAGCTAATAAAATTTAGAATTAGGGCTGGTGAAGCAAATGCCAGTGGGGATAAGCCAGAAACTCATATAAGAGCAAGATTTGAGTATAAACAGTTACTCAACCATTACTTAAAAATTGAGGATACTCAGTTCTTTTCAAATATTTTCCCTGAAGCTGAAGAATATGGAGATATTAAATCAGAAATAATACCCTATTTGTTAGGCAGATTAGCATATAAACGGAAAATCAGTTTTACTAAGTTGTGGGGATTAGAAGTTATATATGATTTAATGAAATCCGAAGAAATAGTCCAGATACTCGAAAAAGATTATGATTTCAGTTTTCCAGACTTCATTAAAATGACTGGTCGCTCAAATGTATTTAATGTGAATTATACTTCTAAAATTAACCAATTACGATCAAAGATATATGAAATGGAATATTTTAATAACAAACATAGATCCTTATCTCAGCGAATTTCATCCAAAATCCCAATTATTTGTATATTAAAACAAGATAAGAATCTGAAAAGATCTATGATTAATATAAAAGGGTATAATGCAATTAAAAAGAATAAGTTATTTAAAATTGGATATTATCTAAAAAATAATCGTGATGTGAGACTTTCAGGAATGGATCCATTGATTCATTATATGTATCATGGATATAAAGAAAAAAGAAGACCTAGTCCTAAGTTTAATGATGAATATTATTTAAATAAATATGATGATGCTAAACAATCAGGCTTAAATCCACTAGTTCATTATAGTTTATACGGTTTAAGTGAAAAGCGAAAAATAAAAAGGACTAATAATAAAAATAAAAACATCAAAAATTGAATTTATATTAACAGATTATAATTTTTATTAATAATAAATATCTATTAGAGCATATTCAGATTTATAAATAAAGAAGTTTAATATTCATAAATACATATTATACTACTTAATAAAATTAATAGTTTATTTTACAAATTTATATGAAATTTTACACTAAAATATAATTTACGTTTAAAGAGATGAAAAAATGAAAGTGCTAATCATAGGTTCCGAAGGAATGCTAGGCCAAGATTTAGTGGATATTCTATCAAAAGAAAATGAGATCAGTACCACCACAATTGACACCTTGGATATCACAGATATTGAAAAAACAGTTACTACTGTAAAAAATATTAATCCAGATGTAGTAATCCATGCAGCCGCATTTACCGATGTGGATGGAAGTGAATCAAATCCAGATTTAGCATATAAAGTCAATGCCCTTGGAACCAGAAATGTGGCTGTTGCTTGTCGTGAAACAGATAGTGCTTTAGTTTACATTTGTACAGATTATGTTTTTGATGGAACCAAAGGTATTTCCTATCAAGAATACGATCAAGCCAATCCTTTAAGTGTTTATGGGAAAACAAAGCACACCGGTGAAATATACATAAGAGATATTTTAAATAAATTTTATATTGTTCGTACCGCATGGTTATATGGATATAATGGTCCTAATTTCGTAACTACCATGTTAAATTTGGCCAAAAAAATGGATAGTATATCTGTTGTCGCGGATCAGATTGGATCTCCGACTTACACTGTAGATTTATCTAAAGCTATTGCCGAATTGATAAAAAAGCCAGCTTATGGAATATATCATATAACCAACAGTGATCATTGCTCATGGTATGAATATGCACAGGAAATTTTTAAAATAGCTGGAATAGAAATTGAAGTTAAACCAGTTACTACAGAAGAGTTTGGTAGTCCTGCACCTAGGCCAAAATATTCAGTTTTAGAGAATTATAACTGGAATATGGAAGGTTTTCCAAAAATTAGAAGCTATAAAGATGCTTTGGAAGAATATATGGATTCACTATAACAAAGATTTATATATATTTTAATTTTCTTTTTGAGGTTTCAATGGCGAGCAAAAAAATATTATCAATTAGTATGGTTAAAAATGAGATTGATATCATAGAATCTTTTGTTAGATATAATCTAAATATATTTGACGGAATGATTATTCAAGATAATAATAGTACAGATGGTACTTTAGAAACATTAAACCTACTTAAAAATGAAGGACTTCCCTTGTTTATCTTTGAAGATGAAGATAACAATTATGACCAATCCATAAAAACAAATTTATTGCTATTAAAAGCCATTAATGAATTCAAAGCAGATATTATTGTTCCACTTGATGCGGATGAGTTTTTAATTTCATCAGCAAATGGGAATCCTAGAATTATTTTAGAAAAAATTGATGAAAATGAAATTTATTATGCTAAATGGAAGACTTATGTCCCAACTTTTTCTGTAAAAGAAACGGAAAAATTCATACCCTCCAGAATAAAATTTTGCAGAGACGAAAATATAGAAGAATTTTACAAAGTAATTTGCACTGCAAATCTCTTAACAAATTATGCTGCTAAAATTTCCAAGGGAAATCATGAACTTTTTTTTGAAGAAAATGAGGGCCAATTCATAAAAAAGATTAAAAATAATGATTTAAGAATTGCACATTTCCCCATACGCTCTTGTGATCAGACTATTTCTAAAGTGTTAATCGGGTGGACAAACACACTAAGCAGTTTGGATAGGCAAGAAGGAGACTCTTTTCATTTGAAAGAAATGTATGACAAAATAAAAGAAAATAAAATTAAAAATGAAGATATTATCCATTTTGCTAAAGAATACTCTTTGATTAACAAGAATCAAGTGATTAATATAGTGGAAAATCCAATTGATTTAAGCTTTTGTGAAAATATTGAAATGAAATACAATAATCATGAAATTAATCCTATGGCCAACTTTCTTGAAAATTGTGAAAAGATGTCCATATCTTATTCAAATATGCAAAAAGATATGCAAAAAGAAAAAGTTTTACAAGAAGAATTACTGTATAATAAAATTAAAGAGTATGATCAGATTTCTAGATCATATTCAAACTTAAAAAAAGAAAAAATTTTAAAAGAAGAATTACTACTTAAAAAAATTAAATCTTATAAAAACAGTAAATCCTGGACCTTAACTTCACCATTACGTAAAATTACAAATAAACTTAGATTACTAAAAAAATAATTTGAATTTAAAGGAGAATTCTCAAATGAAAGGAATAGTTCTTGCTGGAGGATCTGGAACACGACTTTATCCAATAACCAAAGCAGTTTCCAAACAGTTATTACCAATTTATGATAAGCCAATGATTTATTATCCTTTATCCGTCCTTATGTTAGCTGGAATTAAAGAAATATTAATTATATCTACGCCAAGAGATCTTCCACAATATAAAGATTTACTTGGTGATGGCCGTGATTTAGGAGTTTCATTCTCCTATGCTGTTCAAGAAGAACCTCGAGGCCTGGCTGAAGCATTCATTGTAGGAAAAGATTTTATTGGAGAAGATAGTGTGGCTTTGGTACTGGGAGATAACATATTCCATGGCCACCGTTTCAGTGAAATTTTAAAAAGGGCAGCTTCTGTGGAAAACGGAGCTGTAATCTTTGGATATTATGTTAGAGATCCTAAAGCTTTTGGAGTAGTTGAATTTGACGACGAAGGAAATGTTTTGTCTTTAGAAGAAAAACCAGAACATCCTAAATCAAATTATGCCATACCTGGACTTTATTTCTACGATAATAATGTAGTAGAAATCGCAAAGAATGTTAAACCTTCAGATAGAGGAGAATTAGAAATAACTTCAGTTAATGAAGCTTATCTAAATCAAAAAAATCTGAAAGTCGAATTATTAGGTAGAGGAATGGCTTGGTTAGATACAGGAACCCATATTGGATTGTTAGAAGCCAGTAATTTTGTAGAGGCTATTCAAAAAAGACAGGGATTTTATATTGCTTGCTTAGAAGAAATTGCCTATAATAATGGTTGGATTGATGAAGATAAAGTTTTAAAGTTGGCAGAAACACTGAAAAAAACTGAATATGGTGATTATCTTAAGGATATAATACATAATGGTCTTTAATTTTAAAGCATAATTTTATATTCTAATTTAATTTCTAATAGGAAAATACGAATTGAATATAAAATACATTTTAAGAAGGAGATTTTTAATATGAGTAAATTCACTTTCACTAAAACATCCCTTGAAGGAGTATACATCATAGAACCTACTGTATTTGGAGATGATAGGGGTTATTTCATGGAAACTTATCATGCTAAAGAATTCAAAGCAGCAGGCCTTGATTTAAATTTTGTACAAGATAACCAATCAAAATCAAAAAAAGGTGTTTTAAGAGGTTTGCACTTCCAGTACACAAAACCACAAGGAAAACTAGTAAGGGCCATTAAAGGAGAAGTATTTGATGTGGCCGTGGATTTGAGAAAAAATTCATCAACTTATGGTAAATGGGAAGGAGTTATACTATCTGAAGAAAACAAGAAACAGTTCTATGTTCCTGAGGGATTTGCTCATGGTTTTTTAGTATTATCAAATGAAGCAGAATTCACTTATAAATGCACTGACTTTTATGATGCCGCAGATGAAGGAGGAATACTCTGGAATGACCCAGAAATAGGGATAGATTGGCCTTTAGATGATATTGAAGTCAGTTTATCTGAGAAGGATACTCAATGGAAAACCTTGAAAGAAACTTCTGTTGATTTCTAAAAATTATTTTTATTTTTTATTAGATATACTATTCTAACTTATTTTTAAAATCCACTAATAAATAATCTATTTCTTTAAATAGAACCAATACTCATTATTTGAGAATATATGAATTATTTTTCCCAGCAGTAAGCAGCTATAGTATGATCTGAAGCAGATTTTACCTTATTAATTAATTTAAGGTAAGGATAATGTATTTCCATATATTTTTCATCTATTTCTGGTTGTAAATGTTTTTCATAGGGGTTACCATACAATTCATCTTGTTCATAACAATAGGGTACAGAAATAACCATCCGCCCACATTTATCTTCATCAATAATAGAAGATAATAGTTTTTTAGCAGGTTCTAATTCCATATGCTCCAGTACATCACCCATTATGATTAAATCATAGTATTCAAAGTCAAAATCAAGTACATTTTGGATATAAATATTATCATAGATCTTATCCAGACCCATTTCTTTAATATGCACATCATAAATATCTAATCCATCAATATTTAAATAATAAAAAGATCTGAGTAATTTACCATATGCTCCTGCACCAAAACCCACATCCAATATCCGAGCGTCTTTTTTTACATTTTCAACAACGTATTTAAGGACAGGCAACTTGCCTAAATCAGTACTGAGCCCCCTAAGATTATTTTTGATGCTGAATCCAACTGGAGCAGATTTATCTTTTAATTGTGAATTTAATTGTTCGTTTTCAGATTTTAAAGATATGATTTGGCTATTGAGTTGATGATTAGTTTTCTTAAGATCATCTAATCGGTTTTTAAGATGAGTATTATCTTTTTCCAGTTCTTTTACCATTCCGGTATTTCTAATTTGATTTTTAATTAATTTTTTTATCATTTAAATCATTTTCAAGCTATTTTTAATATAATTATAAATATTTTCGGATGCATTTCCATTAATTTTTAAATAATTTTGGAAAATTTTTTCTCTGATAGGAATTAATTGGACTTCCCCATTGAATATTCATAATTGATTTCAAATAAACTACTAATTTTTTTGCATTCTTCTTTTGTTGAACTAGTTAGAATAGTTTCTTTCAAATCAGGGTAAAAACTATTTCTCGATTTTTCATCACATATTCATTATTCCAAAACATTTACGGATTTAATCAATATTTAATTTATCAAATAGTTTTAGCTTTGTTTAAAGGATTATAATATTCCTTTTTAACCATGCATAATGTATAAATACTCTCTGATGCAAAGTTTTTATGAACACGTTTAAAACCAAGCAACTTTTCCTCTAAATCTTCGGTTTCTAAATGTATTTCGCCAATTATCATATCAATTTTTTCTAATAGGTTATTTTCAATTAAATTATCAATTATTTTAGACTCCGCACCTTCAGTATCTATTTTCAGGACAATATTTGATTTATTCTCTTTTTCAATAATATATGAAATAACTTTGCCTGCTTCTTTTACATTTGCCTTTTTAATTTTCATTAGATCTTTTTGAGAAACCCATTCGGATTGAGTTTTTGCAAATTCAATATTAGTTGTTGTTATTCCATCATATCCTGGGATATAAAACAAATCTAATTCTTTATCTTCATCATAAAGACCAAAATTAAATGGGTGAATTTTATTATTTAACTTAGGATTAAGATTGAAATTTTCTAAAGCTAAGTTATATGTATTGGGGTCTATCTCAAAACCATATACTGCACTACATGAATCAAAATTTGCGAATTTCAATGAAGCATAACCCCTATTCATACCAATGTCAAGCACAACAAAATCGCTGAATGTATATAGTTGAGGTATGGAATATTCATTTCTTGCAAAAACAGAATCAATGGTCCAAAAGCGATTATTGGTAAAAAATTTAATTCCGTCCTCAGTCTCTAACAGAATCCTGTTTTCGTTATGTGAAAATGCCAAAAGTTTGATATTGTTGCAAAAGCACATTTTAAAAAATGTATCCGTGTCCATTGATTCAAACAAATGTTCTTCTCCATTAAAAAAATAATATTTATTTTTAGAATACAAATCAGCCAATAAATTAATTTTATCTGTCAAATTAGCCTCTCTAACAGAATTTGCTTCAAAAAATTCCTTGATTTTTTTTTGATCTTTTGCATATCGTTTTATGATTTTATTTGTCTCGATACGATCTTTTAGATATAAATTAAAAGATTTATTGGCCTTTTTTAAAAGATTTATAGGATTTTTAAGATTCATTTATGTCTCCAATATTTTTAAATATTTTAATACTATTTTATCAGTTAATTATAATATATCAATACATTCACCTTAAGGTAATTATCTCGGCTTAAAGATTATTTAATATGTAATGAAAAATATGGTTAAAAAAGGTTATGACTCCTTTTAACGTTTTTCAGACCAATAATTTATAATACTAAAAATAATACTAAAATTTTTTATTTTTTATTTAATTACCTACTTTGAAAAAGTGTTCCAGTAATAATATTAAATAGTGGAATAAAATAGTATTATGGAACTTCTAGTTACTGGAGGAGCAGGATTCATTGGTTCTCATTTAATTGAACGTTTGCTTAGTTATAAACATAAAATTATAATAATTGACAATTTTAATGATTATTATCATCCTGAATTAAAAAAAGCTAATATTAATCACATACTAAGCAAGAAAAATCACTTAAACTTAGACAGTAGCTACTTTAAGGTTTATAATGGAGATATTAGAAATAATTCATTGATTGATACTGTTTTTGAGGAAAATAAAATAGATATGGTGATTCATTTAGCTGCTATGGCTGGTGTAAGATCATCCATGGAGATTCCAGAGGAATATATCTATGTGAATGTCAATGGGACAGCGAATATTCTAGAAGCTTGTAAAAAAAGAGATGTTAAAAAATTCATCCTGGCCTCCACTTCATCAGTATATGGCAATAATTCAAAAGTCCCTTTCTCTGAAGATGACCCTACAGATAATCCTATTTCACCATATGCTGCCAGTAAAAAAGCAGCAGAATTGTTAGCTTATACTTACTACCATTCCCATAATATGAGCGTGGCTTGTTTAAGATTTTTTAGTGTTTATGGGCCTCGGCAAAGGCCAGATTTAGCCATTCATAAATTTACTAAAATGATTTTAAATAATGAAGAAATTCCATTCTACGGTGATGGAAATACTTTAAGAGATTATACCTACATTGATGACATCATTGATGGAATAATAAAAACTATTACTTGGATAGATAACGACAAAAAGGCGTTTGAAGTATTTAATTTAGGAGAATCTAAAACTGTGTCCTTGAAAAGAGCCGTTGAAACCTTAGAAAAAGTAATTGGTAAAAAAGCAATTATTAACAAATTACCGATACAACCCGGCGATGTAAATAAAACTTTTGCTGACATCTCAAAAAGTAAAAAAATATTAGGATATGAACCTAAAACTGACTTTGAATCAGGAATTAAAAAATTTGTTCAATGGTATGTGGAGAATAATTAAAATCTAAACATTATCATCTTACACATTATCAATTAAACAATAATTAATTTAAAGCATTAATTATTATTAAGTCTTAATCAGCATTTAAGAACTATTCACTTTAATAATGTTATCTATCTTTTTTTCATACTCTTCCTTTGTGGAATTCCCCAGGATAGCTTTTTTTAGATCATAATAAAAGCCACTGTTTGATTTTTCATTGGCAAACCCATATTCCCGAAACATGGCATTCCAAATATGGAAACCCCATATCTCATCAAAATTCAATAAAGGAACAATATCCTTAGATGGCTTCAAAAAATCCATATAATCAAAAAAATTAATAGAAGCAATGAAATTTGGATTCATCATATATTTATAATATTTTGGAAAATCATCCATAGAAGATTTTAACAAGTGCGGGCCGGTGTCACCATGGATCACATTATCTTTAACTTCTTCCATGTGCTCAATCATTATTTTTAGAAGTTTATCTCTCTTTTTTAGCCTTATAAAAGCTTGAAGTGGATTTATAGTACCATCTTGATTGTATTGAGACGCAATAATCTGACCATTACCCTTAAAATTGACATTTTTTATAGCCAAAATATCCGTGTCAAACCAAGCCTCTCCTTTTTCATACATACATTTAGCTCTAAACCAGTTTGAAAATCCGGAATAAGATCCCTTATTGAAACCTTCCTTATATTTAAAAATATTTGATTCATCGAGAATCTTATTTCCATCTATGACCTTAACTCCTTCAGGCACGTGTTCCAATTCGCCATAAACATACAGTTTCACTTCATGGCCTGTTAGAATCATGGATTTTAATGATAACTGCTGTAATTCAGGCAATTCCCCCGTATCACTAATCCATAAAGTAAACAATTTATTATCCTGATTTTTTTTGAAAAGTCCTTTGAGTTTATTAATAGAAAATTTAGAATAGTTTTTCATACTTATATCACCAATATCAAGTAATTAGAAAATAGATAATTAATTTAAAGACTTATCGTTGTTATAAATCTATTATAAACTATTTTAGTTATTTAATAATATTTAAAATTATAGAATAATCCGAGAAATTATTTTTCGATAATTATTATTTTTAAAGTTTGAAAAAGATTATTTAAAAAATTTTCCTTAATCCTAGAAAACATGTTTAATAATATGCTTATTCTTAAAGATAATATTTATTACCTTATAACTTACTTTAATTCTTACTTTAATTAATTAATTAATTAACACAAAAATCATTAATAGATTAAAATCAAGATAATACATTTAAATAAAATTTCATCATAAATTAATGATTATAATTAATTCTAAATTTATGTTTATAAATTTACTTAAAACGTTTTTAATTTAATATTAAGGAGTAATTAAATGACAAAAATATTGGTTACTGGTGGAGCAGGATTTATAGGAAGCAATTTTGTTAGATATATGCTTGATAAATATCCTAGTTACGAAATTATTAATCTGGACACCCTTACCTACTGTGGAAACTTAGAAAATTTAAGTGGGATAGAAGATAATCCTAATTACAGTTTTGTTAAAGGAGATATAGCTGATAAAGAGCTTGTTTTAGATATAAGCTCTGATATTGATTATATTGTAAATTTTGCTGCTGAATCTCATGTGGACAGAAGTATTGAAGATCCAGAGATATTCATAAAATCCAATATTATGGGAACACAAGTTCTCCTGGATGCTGCAAGGAAAAATCAAACAGAAAAGTATCTTCAGGTCTCCACTGATGAAGTTTATGGTTCACTTGGAAAATCTGGATATTTCATAGAAGAAACACCAATAGCTGCTAACAGCCCATATTCAGCCAGTAAAGCTGGAGCAGACTTAATGGTTCGCGCTTATAATAAAACGTTTGATTTACCAGTTAATATCACCAGATGCTCAAATAATTACGGCCCATACCAATTTCCAGAAAAACTTATACCCCTAATGATTTCAAATGCTCTTGAAAATCAACCATTGCCTGTTTATGGTGATGGAATGAATATAAGGGACTGGTTACATGTTTATGATCACTGCACGGCTATAGATCTCGTTCTACATCAAGGAAAAATAGGAGACGTATATAATATTGGTGGAAATAACGAAAAACCAAACATAGAAATTGTTAAACTGATTTTGGAAAATCTAGGTAAGGATGAGTCTCTTATTGAATATGTTAATGATAGGCCAGGGCATGACCGGCGCTATGCTATTGATTCCAGTAAGATGCAGAATGAATTAGGCTGGAAACCCAAATATACTTTTGAAACTGGTATTCAAGAAACAATAAAATGGTATCTAGATAATCTGGATTGGATGGAAAAAGTAAAAAGCGGAGAGTATCAAGCTTATTATCAGAAAATTTATGGTAATAGGTAATTAAATTTATTTTTAATCTTAAATATAATTTATTTAATGAAGTAGAATTGTTATATAAGTCATCTTTTCTAAAGAATATGTTTAATATGGATAATATAATTTTGATAAATAGATATTTAGATTTTTATCATTATGATTTAAAAGGAAGATTTTAATGAAATACAAAATCAGCGTCGTAATACCGACCCATAACATTGAGAAATACTTAAAGGGTACTCTTAACTCCATATTAAATCAAACTATTGGTTTTGAAAATCTAGAAGTCATAATCGTAGATGATAATTCTACAGATGGTACAAAAAAAATAATAGAAGAATTTGTGTCCAAATATGAAAATTTTAAAGGAGTTTATTTAACAGAAAACAGTGGTTTTCCAGGGAAACCCCGAAACATTGGCCTTAGAATGGCCAGCAGCAATTATATAATATTCATGGATCACGACGATTTTTATGCAGAAGATGCTTTTGAAGTTTTATACCATAAAATAACTGAAGAAGATGCAGATATGGTTTTTTGCAGATATGCTCATGTTTTCAATAATGGTAAAAAAAAAACATTTCCCAGTATTTTTAAAGACATAACTGAAATAAAAATAAATAATATTAGTGAAAACACAAAGCTGTTAACTATAGTTCCATCCATATGGACAAAAATTTTTAAAGTAAAGTTCATTGAAGATAATAACATTAAATTCCCTGAAGGAATGCTGGCTGAAGACTTATATTTTGTTATGAAAGCATTATTAAATGCAAATGGGATTATTTACCTAAATAATTATTATGGCTATAATTATAGGATACGTAATTCAGATAAAGAAAAATCCACAATTCATATCAAAAATAAAAAGTATCTAAATGCACTAATATCGGGATATTATGAGACATATTCTATCCTGAAAAAAGAAAAAAAGGAGATTTATTATCCTATTATTTTTGAAAGACATTTAAAATATTGGATTAACTCTTTTGTAACTGGAGACCTAACAAAAGCAGAAAAAAAAGAGCTTTTAAAATATGCTGCATTTCTTATTGAAAAATTAGACATTTACGGTTTTGAAATGGGTGACCGTTACTCCACATTGTTAAAAAATATTAAAAATAAAAAATTTGATGATGCTGTTTTAATTTCTGAAGAAATAAAAGTATTTAAAATACAAGAATATCAATTAAATAAAATAAGAAAAAAAAATAAGAAACTGCATAAGCAATTGAATAATAAAAATAAACGGGTTGCCGAGCTTCAAACTGTTAAAGGTTGGTCAAGTTATAAAATAAAAAATATATTTAATAGACTAAAACAGAGAATTAAAAGATAGTCTGAAATAATTATAAATGTTAAAATCACAATTTAAATTCTATTATTTACAATTATCATATAAATCAAGATCTAATTTTTAGAAATTTGGTTATTAGGTAAATTGAGGCTAAGCATGGAAGTCACTAAAAAATTTGAACACCGATTCATCGTTAACTTTTCAAAGTACAGATATCTCCTCAAAGAACTTATTAAACGAGATATTAAAATAAAATACCGTAGATCCGTATTAGGAATATTTTGGAGCTTTTTAAATCCTTTATTAACCATGGTAGTATTAACCATTATTTTTTCCGCAATATTTAAACAGAATATTGAAAATTTTCCGGTTTATTTCCTTGCAGGAAAACTAGTTTTTGATTTTTATGCTCAGGGTAGTAAAGCGGCCATGAAATCCATTATAAAAAATGGGGCCATTATAAAAAAGGTTTATGTGCCTAAATACATGTACAGTCTAGGAGTAATTCTATCCAGTTTTGTTACATTTCTCCTTTCATTGGTTGTGCTTTTCGGAGTAATGATTGCTACCAATGCTGCCTTCACCATATATATTTTATATGCCATAATACCTATTTTTCTGCTCCTGATGTTTACCATAGGGGCTGGCCTATTACTTGCCACAGTAACCGTTTTTTTCAGAGATATTGAACATTTATACGGTGTTTTTACGGTCATGCTCATGTATGGAAGTGCTATATTTTATCCAGCCTCAATAATTCCTCAAAATATGCAATTTTTATTCAATTTAAATCCAGTATATGGTATAATAAGTTTATGTAGGGACTGTTTCCTGTACGGACAAATGTTAAACACAGGAACATTACTTTATGTCAGTATGTGGTCCATTGTACTTCTTATTTTAGGAATAGGTCTTTTTTATAAATATCAGGACAAATTCATTTTACATATTTAGTTTCGTTAAGTTTCAAGCATTATTGGGTGATATTTTGGGAAAAAAGGTTATTAAAATTGAAAATGTTGGAATGCAATTCAATTTAAGTCAGGAAAAAATAGACAACATTAAAGAATATGTCATTAAAATGCTGAAAAGAGAACTCATGTTTCAGGAATTCTGGGCTCTAAAAGATGTATCTTTTGAAATAGAAGAAGGAGATAGAGTAGGTGTTGTTGGCCTTAACGGGGCTGGAAAAAGTACCCTTCTTAAAATCATTTCTGGTGTAATGAAGCCTACCGAAGGAAATGTAGAAATAAAAGGCAAATTAGTACCTCTTTTGGAACTTGGTGCTGGTTTTGACAGCAATTATACAGGCAGGGAAAACATATATCTTAATGGAGCTATTCTAGGATATACTAAAGAGTTTTTAGAAGAAAAATACGAGGAAATAGTGGATTTTGCTGAAATAAAGGATTTTATGGATGTTCCCATAAAAAACTTTTCCTCAGGTATGAAGGCCCGTTTAGGATTTTCCATTGCTACAGTAGTTGAACCAGAGATACTTATTCTCGATGAGGTCCTATCTGTAGGAGATGCCAAATTTAGGAAAAAAAGTGAAGCCCGTATAATGGAACTTTTTGATAAGGGAATAACTGTTTTATTTGTTTCACACTCTATTGAACAGGTAAAAAGACTATGCAATAAGGCCATATGGCTAGAAAAAGGAAAAATAGTCATGCAGGGCGATGCTGAAGAAGTTTGCAATGCCTATGACCAATCTTAATAGTTTATAATGAAAAGATTTTATTAACCAGAAAATTTTTACATAATCCATAATTTATCAATTAAACCTTTAATTTTTGTTTTACAATTCAAGAACCTATACAATCTTAAAAAACACAACAAAAAAACAGAAAACTATAATAAATAAAAAAATATTATATTAATTATATATTAAGATGATAATAACTATGTTTTAAATTTATACTGATTCCTATGAACCGTAATATAAAATTCGACAATCTGCGCGGTTTTTCCATGATTTTAATTGTTATGGGCCATTTCATAGGAACTACTCATTTTACTCAGACATATTTTGATTTCACTTATACCTTAATTTATCTATTTGATTTGCCATTATTAATTTTTATAAGTGGTTATTTCTCAAAAGATAATCCTGAAAGTTCTATAAAAGCATTTAGAACTATTTTTATTCCCTACCTAATATTTAATACCTTTTGGATAATATTTATTTTTTTGACAAAGGGTTATGTACCTGCAGATATGTATCTGGTACCTGGATTTGGGCTCTGGTATTTATTAAGTTTATACTTGTGGAGGGCTTTTTTACCTACAGCGACCAAAATAAAACATATATTTGTAATCAGTTTTATTTTGGCTATGTTAATAGGAACTGTAAGTATCGATCCGAATTTTTTATCCATATCCCGTACCCTATGCTATTTCCCAATTTTCCTCTTTGGTTTTTATTTCAAAGATTTAGAAAAAAGATTCACAATAAAAAGGAGCTATGCTCTCTTAATTTTGATACCACTATTAATAGGTGCAACATTACTTTATTTGCCATTTAATTCCACTATTTTAATCTTAAAATATGCTTATGCTAGTTTACATATGGGAAATTTAAAAGGAATGGCATTTAGACTTTTATTTATTTTAATAAGTATGATTATTATCATTTTGTTAAACAGCATCATGCCCAGCAAAAAAACTTTCTTGACCAAAATTGGAAGAAACTCCATGTCAGTGTATATTTTACAATTCTATTTTGTATTCACCATACCCGACATTATGAACTATTTAGGACTTGATTACGTATTTGACAGCACTTTTCTTTGTATTTTTTATGTTATCATCACTACAGCAACAGTATGCTTCATTCTATCAAGGGACAAAGTGAATGAGATTATGAGCATACTCATTATTAGGGTAAGTAAAATTTTAATGAAAAAAACCACACCATAATAAAAAATATTTTAATATTAAGATTTTTAATATCTAGATTGCTTAGATTTAAGATTAGATTTAAATCCAAATAAAATCATTATAAGGAATAAGATAGTTAATTAAATTTAATAACAGGCCATATAATGAGTAAAGTTTCAGTAATTATACCCAATTATAATGGAATTGAGTTCCTGGAAACTTGTTTTAAGTCCATTAACATACAGCAAAACATTAAAGAAGTAATAATAGTAGATAATGGTTCCCAAGACCGAAGCATTGAATTTATTAAAAATAATTATCCTCAATTTATTTTAATCAAAAACAAAAAAAATTTGGGGTTTGCTAAAGCAATTAATCAAGGAATAGCTACAGCATCTGGTGAATATGTATTTCTTCTAAATAATGATATGGAATTAGAGAAAAGTTGTATCTCCAACCTTTTAAAATGCATAGAAACTGGCCATCAAGCATTTTCTGTTTCTTCTAAAATGATCCAGTATTATGAAAGAGATAAAATAGACGATGCTGGTGATGAATACTCACTTCTGGGCTGGACCAAACGAGTTGGTTATGGAAAATCGCGGGAAAAATATAATCAAAAAAGAAATATATTTAGTGCCTGTGCTGGAGCATCAATTTATAAAAAAAGCATTCTAGATGAGATAGGATACTTTGATGAGAACTTTTTTGCTTATATGGAAGATGTAGATCTTGGTTATCGGGCCAGAATTCATGGTTACCAAAATATATACTGCCCTGAAGCCTTAGTTTATCACGTAGGTAGCGGAACCAGTGGTAGCAGATATAATAAATTTAAAATTAAATTAGCAGCCCGTAATAATATATATGTTCCTTACAAAAACATGCCCTGGCCCCAGATTATATTGAATTCACCATGCTTACTGGCCGGTTATTTAATAAAATACATTTTTTTCCTTAAAAAAGGGCAAGGTAGAACTTATCTGACCGGGATAAAAGAAGGCCTAATCTCTCTAAAAAAAATAGATAAGGTGGAATATAAAAATAAAAATATTAAAAATTACTTGAAAATAGAATGGCTTTTGATTAAAAACACCATTAAGTTCAACTTTTTTTAAGTAATTAAGGGATTATATAATCATAATACCGCATAATTCACAATAACAAAATCCAGCAGGAAATAGATTTTAATATTTGATAGAGGAAAATATAATGGAATTATCAATTATAATCGTAAATTACCGTACTTATGATTTAACAAAACAGACCATAGAATCGGTTATTAACAAAAATCATCCTTTTAAATATGAAATTTATGTGGTCGATAATAATTCGCAAGATGGAAGTTTAGATAAACTTCAAAAGGATTTTTATAGTGAAATAGCAAATAATTTAATTATATTTATTCCTAGCTCAGAAAATAGAGGCTTTGCCTATGCCAATAATCTGGCCCTGAAAAAGATTGCATCTAAATATGTGTTACTACTCAATTCCGACACCATAATTGTAGATGAATGCCTAGAAAACTGTCTTGAATACATGCAAAACCATTCAAAAGTTGGTGCACTGGGATGTAAAGTAGTTTTACCCGACGGAACATTAGATAAGGCATGTAGACGAAGTTTTCCAGATGTTAGTGTCTCTTTTTATCGAATGATAGGGCTTTCACGTCTTTTTCCAAATAGTCAGCGTTTTGGAAAGTACAACCTTTGTTATTTAGATGATAATGGAACTTACCCTATTGATTGTCTGGTGGGTGCATTTATGATGGTAAATTCAGAAGCAATTAAAGAGATCGGACTTTTAGATGAAACTTTCTTCATGTACGGCGAAGATATTGACTGGTGCTATCGAATAAAAGAAGTAGGATGGCAGATAATATACTATGGTGCTGCAGAGATAATTCATTACAAAGGGTCCAGCAGCCAGAAACAAAAATCAAAACTCATATATGAATTTTATAGGGCCATGTACATTTTTTATAAAAAACATTATAAAAAACAGCATTCTATGATAACAACTGCTTTAACTTACGCTGGAATAGGATTAATATGTGGCCTTAAGCTCTTTTTGAACCTTTTCAAAAAATCAAGATAAATAAGAAGATTAGGAGATTAGTAAGCTCATTTTTAATTAACATGGATATTTTTTATATTGCCCAAAAAATATATTAATAAAATACTATTAACAATATTAAAATAGTGATTATGGCATAAATAAGAATGTGATGTTATTTTATTAAAGATAATCAAAGAAATAAAGCAAAATTCAATTAAGCTAAAATTTATTTAATGTTTAAGGTGATTTAATGATTAAACAGAATCAGAAAATATTTAATATGATACTGGTAATCATGGATATAATTGTAATCACCTTAGCACTGATTTTTGCATATTTTATCAGATTTAAACTCGGCATACTGGGATTTGAGGGCAATAGATGGGGATTTTCAATATATGTTTTACCAATAGTCTTTATTTTACCAAATTATCTTATACTTTACTACTTTTTTGGACTCTATGACCCTCAAAGAACTAAAAGTATAAGTTCTGAAACCTTTAAAATCATTAAAGTCAATTTTATTGGATTATTACTACTTGTAACCCTATTATTTGTAGTGGAGCTTTCAGATTACTCCCGTTATCTACTGGCCATTTTTGCAATATTCTCTACTCTATTTTCTATAATAGAAAGAGTCATCATAAGGAAATCATTACGACTCGCTCGAAGTAAAGGATATAATATTAAATATATTCTAGTAATTGGTGCTGGAGAACTTGGTGAGAAGTTTACACGCAAAATAAAACTTAATGAATACGTCGGGTACAAATTAATTGGGTTTTTAGATGATAATATAGAAAAAAACACTGCCATAGCAGGTTCTCCAGTTATAGGGAAAATTGAAGATTTAGAAGAAATTATTCTTACCAAGGAAATTGATAGAATCGTAATAACCCTTTCTCCTCGCCATTCTAAATTGTTAGAGCATATAATTGATACTTGTGAAAAATATGGGGTTAAGGCAGAAATTGTTCCTGATTACTATCGCTATTTCCCAGCAAGACCATACATTGATATGATAGATAACATTCCTTTAATAAATATACGCTACGTGCCATTAGATAATTCTTTTAATAAAGCTCTGAAGAGACTTTTAGACATTTTACTGGCAATAATTGGGATAATGATATTTTCACCACTCCTAATTTTCACCACAATTATGGTTAAAAAAAGTTCTCCGGGGCCAATTATATTCAAACAGGAACGTATTGGATTGCATAGAACCACATTCGAGATGTATAAATTTCGTAGTATGAAAGTTCAGCCAGATGAAGAAGAAGTATCCCAATGGACCACAGAAGACGACCCTCGAAAGACCAAGTTTGGTTCTTTCATAAGAAAAACTAGTATAGATGAATTACCACAATTATTTAATATATTAAAGGGAGATATGAGTCTGATTGGTCCAAGACCAGAACGTCCTCTTTTTGTAGAAAAATTCAGAGAAGAAATACCACATTACATGATTAAGCATCACGTTCGACCAGGAATGACTGGATGGGCCCAAGTTCATGGCTGGAGAGGAGATACCTCAATAAAAAAGAGAATAGAATATGATTTATATTATGTAGAGAACTGGACCCTTAGTTTAGATGTGAAAATATTTTTCCTTACCTTTACCAATGGTTTTACTGATCAAAATGCTTATTAAGTCAGTTCAGAGACCATGATAATATAATCCCACATAATCATTAAAATGAATAAAAAAAATGGAATAAAAGAGTATTATAAATAATTTTTTATATTCTATTTTTTTAAAAATTTTTAATCAATAATATCCGTATAAAAAAATTAATTAATTTTAGATTCATCATATTGTGTTTGCGACAATTTTTGCAGTTTATTCATTATAGCAAAGAGAGAAATTACCTCTTCATCATCCAAAACATTGAATAAATTCGTTATAGATTCAATATCATCTTCATTTCGTTTTTCCCAGTATTTATAACATTGTTCAGTGAATTTCAGACGCAAAATCCTTTTATTATTAGAATCTCGCTCTATTTTTAGAAATCCACTATCTTGCAAGCGAGTGGCCAGTTGCTTAACATTCTGGTGAGTGGTGCTCATGGCCTCGGCCATCTCCTGCATAGATGGATCATGGTCAAAGGCATTGCCCAGGATTACCAGTAATAGCCATTGCTTAGTGGTTATGTTATCTTTAGCAAATTCTTTGTTTATAATATAGCCCCATCGCTGCTGTATTAGAAATATAATTACTAGTATGTATTTTTCCATCTCTAACCTTTCACCAAATGGTTGATTGGACATTACTTTTTCAATATCTTTCATCAAACTACCCTTTTTATTAAAGTTTTTACCCATGAAATTACTCATTTAAAAATTAAATAAAATCAAATATGGGATTTAAGTGAATCTTTAATTAAGTAAAGATCCCACAAATACCACAATGCTCTGATTATTGTTTTCCGAAATAAATTTCCCTACTGCTTCTATTTTAAGCGAAGTATTGTTATTTAAAGGAGCTACTTCACTTTTTAGCAATTTAGAATTTTTCATTACGTCCTTATCCGAACCCGTGGCAAAAACCGCGATTTTGGTCCCATTATTCTGCTTAAGATTATTTAAATATGATTGAACAGAACTAGATGCTTTTCCTGTATAAATAGGTCCGCCTACTACGATTAACTCATATTTAGAGGTATTTTTTGCTTTTGCATTGTTTATACCCACTAAATCCACATGATAACCTTTACTTTGTAGTTCCTTGGCAATATTCAAAGCCACATTAGCAGATTGGCCTGAAATACCGGGATCATAAACTAATAAAGCGTTTCCAGTCACATTTCCCTCAGGACTGAAAGTTTCAAAGCCATTGGCCGTGTAACTCATAACATCATAGAAAATAAAACCCATTACTGCAAAAAGAGATATTAATATGGCTGCCAGGCTTATGCCCGCTATTTTAGCTATTTTTTTAGTATTCATTTTTATCTCCATAATTTTTTAAATTTAAAATATGTCTAAAATTTAAAGATTATCTGATTTCGATTAAAATTAACTAATTAAATAAATAATTAAATTAGATATAATTAATTAATCAGAGCACGGGTCCAGGCCCTTATTTCATCCCAGTCACGGCAATCAACAGGTTTACTAACATCAATGCCCTGTTTTTCCAGATCTTTTTTAACGGACTTCATCACCTGTTTGTATAAAAATCCTTGCTTGGAATCAGGATCAAAAGTACTTCCAAATAGTCCGGTGGCCACCGGCT
>CAYUFT010000015.1:20210-30153 GCA_964444115.1 uncultured Methanobacteriaceae archaeon | reverse complement strand
AGACATACCATGGTGGCCCATGGCTTTGGGACTTCCTGTGAGTCTGTTACTGAGGGTTTGGTCTTGAAGGATGGTAGTTTTGCTGGGTCGGTTAAGGATTATGTTAAAAAATAAAAAATATTTTTCTATTTATTTTAATTTAAATCATTAATTGCTTCTAAAACCTTTTCACTATATTCTTGAGCATCTTCATCTTCAGTATCAATTTCTAAAACCTTTTTAAAACATTCTAAAGAATCTTCATATCTTTTTAACTCGAATAATGATTTTCCCTTAAGTAGAATTAGAATATGTGATTGTGAGTCAAGTAGTTCTGGATCAAACATTAGTGATTTTTCACAGCATTTGATAGACTCATTATAATGGCCCAAATAAAATAAAAGTTGAGCTTTGTTTCCCCAAACTCCCATATCTTCATAACCTAGCTCGATGACTTTATTAAAAGAATCTAAAGAATCTTCATATCTGCATAGGCCCCTAAAACTTACACCTTTTCCAAACCAAGCAGAATTTTCCTTTGGATTTAGTTCTAAAATTCTGTCAAAGCACTTTAATGCTTCTTCAAAACGATCTAACTCATTTAGGTCTTCACCTTTGAAAAGTAATATTTCTAGATTATCAGGATCCAATTGCAGAATTTTGTTGTATGATTTAATAGCTTCCTCAAAATTTTCTGTATCCCGGTAAATAAAGCTTCTTATCCTCCAAGCTTCCATAAAATCAGGATATTCTTTCAACAGTTCATCATAAACCTTTAGGGCATCAGTATATTTTTCTTCTCCTAAATAAACGAGGCCAATATTATAAAAAACATTAGGATTTTTAGGATTTATTTTTAGAGCTTCTTCATAGAACTTTAATGCTTCTTCACGTAAATCTTGTTTTAAATATTTATTACCTTCTTCTACCAATTTAACATGTTTTTTGCCACAAAATTTACTAATTAAACCCATAATATCGCCATATTCATATATTTCAAAATAAGATTTTAGTTCTATTAAGCACACCGGTTTGACAAAAATTAAGCTCATGGATGGATTATATACCACGATTTTATAAAATAAAGCCAGGGTATTAATAAAATAATTATAAATTGAAAAATAATTAATTTTCTTCTTTGATTTATATCATTGATTTTTATTTTATTTTTATTTCTAAATTCTAAAACAGAAGCAATTACAAACAAAATAAAACTAATTAATCCTGCTTCAGCCATGGTGATAAGTATACCTAGGCCAGAAACTAAAAATAAAAAAGCAGCCATGTCTGTATCCTTTGAAGATAATTTTACAGCAAATAACCCTGTTATGGAAAATACTATTGAACCCAGAAAAGCTAGTAAAACCCATGGATTCATAAACATCACCACAATCAACATATAATATAGGCCTAGTAAAATTCCTATAATAGCACCAATGTAGCCAAAAATTGAACTATACCTCATAACTAAACACTCCCCCATTATTTCACCTAATTATTCAATAGAATTCATTTTTTCATCATTTCAACTCTAATTTGTATTAATAATATATTTAATACTTTCTAAAAAATAATTAATCCAAAAAAAATTAGAAAATAAGTTATTAATCGAGATTTAAGGCATTAAATTAGGAATTTCAAAAATAATTAAAAATAACAATCAATCATCCAAATCCGTGGCCCCACCCACTCGCTCCAATTCCTGGCCCCAGGTATCTGGATTCTCCACAATATAATCTTCCAGAACTTCCCGACATTTATCAAGGCCCAGATTAATTACTTCCACCCCATTGGCCTCCAGAAGATCTTCAGCCCCCATGAGCGTGGTATTCTCACCAATGACCACTCTCGGAATTTTATAAAGAAGTACAGCACCAGAACACATGGGACATGGAGATAATGTGGTGTAAAGAGCGCATTTTTTATAATCAATTCCTTTCAATCGGCCTGCACTTTCAATACAGTCCATTTCCCCGTGTAAAATGACTGAATCGTCTTGTAAGAGTCTATTATGGCCCCGGCCCACTATTTTATCATCTTCCACAAGAACGGCTCCAATAGGGATGCCACCCTCTTTTTGTGATTTTTTGGCCTCTTTTAGGGCCTCTTTCATGAATTTAAGGTCTTTTTTCATATTATTGCCTTAAAATTAATTATAAAATGTGAAAATAAAGAAAAAATTAGAATTAAATTAAAAATAAAAAAAATAAATCCGAGATTATCTCTCGAATCGTTTTCGGTCAGATAATTCCTGACGTTTACCTTTATTCCATCCACCAGAGGCAGACTTGGCTCGGCCAACTTGCTGGACATAGCCAGTAATCCGGTCGTACCATTCTACATCATCTCGTTCTCCACAGGTAGGGCACTGGTCATTAAGGCCTTTCATCAGAGTCTTACATCCAATGCAGAAGCTTAATGCAGATGAATATGCCCAGAAACCAATATCTGATTTCTTGGAGATCTTATCAGTTAAACTCATGAGTGAATCGGCACTGGAGTAGGATTCTCCCATGAAGGCGTGGAAGATATGGCCTCCTGCAGTGAGGGGGTGGTATTTCTCCTCTATCTTTATCTTCTCAGGTAATAGCACATCCGAGTTCACTGGTACGTGGGAAGAGTTGGTGTAATAATAGGCTCCCCTATCTCCCTGAGTAATTGCTTTGTCCTTGAATTTTTCCTTATCCAGAGAAGCAAACCTATATGCTGTTGATTCCGCTGGGGTCTGGAGTACAGACCATCTAAGGCCTGTTTCTTTTCTTAGTTTATCAGCCCGTTCATTGATGTGTTCTAAAATCTTTATTCCAAATTTATTGGATTCCCCATTATCAATTCCGCTTCCCATGTAGGATTGTAGCATTTCATTTAATCCCACAAATCCAAAGGACATGGTGGAATTTTCTATCCTGTAGTACATTTCATCACCGAATTTTTGGTGAAGGAATGGTAAAAGATTATAATCATTTAAACAAGCCATGGCCTGTTCTCTTCTAAGCATTAATGCATCTACAGCCATGTCCATATAAGAATCCAGATAATCAAAAACTTCTGAATCATCCCGGGACTGATAAGCAATACGTGGCAAGTTTAAGGTTACATAGGCCAGGTTTCCTGTTCTAAGACAATCAGTATCCCAGTCTCCTGTCCAGTTATCTTGGAGAGCAGTTCTACATCCCATGTAGTTAGCCATATCACCCCGGTAGCTGGCCAGCATATTTACAAAGTAAGCAGTTCCGTATTTTGCAGAAAGCTCATGCACCCGCATGAGGTCTTCTTCCATTTCGGATTTTAGGGTCTCTTTCCGGATGTTGTAAATAGTATTGGGGAAGAGGTGAGGTTTTCCATCTGAATCTCCTTCCAGTAATGTCTCTGTGAAGGCCCTCTGTAACATTCGAGTTTCTTCTTCAAAGTCACCCTAGGTTCCCACCAATTGACCTTTAGGACCATAAGCTGGTTCTTCTTGGAGGAATTTAGGAACATTGAACTCCAAGTTCATGCTGGTAAATGGTACTTGAGATCCCCGAGCAGCATATGCCATGTTAAGGTTAAATATAAGCATTTGTACAGCCTGTTTAACCTTTTCATAAGGCAATCCTTTGGCAAATGGTGCTACAAACACATTCCATAGGCTCATGGACTGTCCACCACTCATATTTTGTTGAGCCGCCAGCATTATTTCACCGGCGTGGTTCATGAGAGTTTCCATATGTTTTGGAGGTCCAGCTACTGAAGTGTGATCTCCAGTACCATCTACTTTCAACCCGTGCTTAATAAATAATCTTAAATCGTGCTGGAGGCAGTTTAGGGGTCTGCCAGCGAAGAATTCTAAATCGTGAATGTGTATATCCCCTGACATGTGAGCATCAGCCAGCCTATTAGGGAGGATGTGTACCAGAGCATATTGTTTTAGGGCCTCATCAGCCACGTATTTGTGCACGGTTTCCGGGTTGTGAATCATGTTAGCATTATCACGAGAACCGTTTTCAATTAAATTAGTAATGTTGTAAACCGGAATCCCCAATCGAGTGTATTTCCTACGTAAATCTTCCAAACCATTTTCCACTAATTTGGTGTTTACAATTTCCCTTATCATAGGGGCAGTTAAATAATCAACATCTAATTTTTTAAGTTCTTTCCAAACATCAGATGCAATTTTATGGGCCAGTTTTTCAGATGCGCCAGTTTCCTGAATTAAAGTATCTTCGATCTTTTTTTGATCAAACCCTTCAATTTTATCCCTAGTAGTACGTACTCGGAGTTTATTAGTAGCCAAATATCTATCGGCTGCTGATTCTTTGATTTCTTTAAGATAATCATAGACCAGAATCTTTATTTCGGCTGTAGTTATCCCATCATAGGCCGCAGTGGCCACCTGAGATGCAATTTTTTCGGAAGCCCATAAAGGAGCCCCTACCATAAGAAGGGACTTTACCAGTTTATCATGGCTGAATTTTTCGTTTACTCCATTGTTTTTTAGTACGCAAGTCTCAGCCTTAGTTGGCAGAGCAGCTATTATTCGCGCATCCTTCATCAATATAATCACCCACGTTACATACCCATTTTATTAAAATTATAATTTCTTTAATAGAAGATTACCATAGGGAACATAGTTGTTCATAAAAAGCAATATTCACCTTAGATTCAAGTAATCCGCAATCAAAATCTAGATTATCATTTGTTTAAAGCACTATATAAGTTATTTTATCGTTCGTTTTTTAAGCTCTTAGAGACGAACAAAACTCCCAAATAACTCTCTTCTCATTTTTTAATAAAATTAATTAATAATTTAAATAAAAAATGAAATAAAAAATTTTTAGAAATATTCAAAGATAGTAACTAAACCTTTTAAAAATTAACTGAATTAGTTATAGAAATACATCTAGAGAACTCTGTTTAGATTTATCACTTTCAAATAGAGAATTTATTCCAAATTCCAAAATATCCAACCTCTGCATGAGGTAAGGATCAATTGGGTAACGGTTAGCCAGTTCTCGAGAAATTTCACGGTATTTCACCACTGAACCCTTGGAAACACTCAATATGAGATTAGAACCACATTTACACTCACCTGTGAGTGGTATACGTCGATATTTCGAATTACATTTAGTACATCTTACTTTCTGTCGGGAAAAGGCCCTAGTATTCCCCATCATATCTGGCAAAAAGTGAGAAGTGAGTACTCCTTCCACCACTCCCCTTTGATCTACTGCCCTTATTTTCTCAGCAATTTGAATCTGAGCCTCTACCTTTTCTTTCATAGTAGGTAGGGTCTTGTAGAGACATACTTTTGGTCCGGCATGAATACTAGAAGTATTATGGGAAAACATTATTCCCTCGTATTGCCCTGGGGTGCCCAGCCGATTTTTCACATTATCTATTAAATCCAGAACATCAGACGGCTTGGCATGTTCTTGAGTCTTTTGATAGAACTCTAAAGGAAATGACTCCATAGCATCAATATTATGCGATTCATCATCTATTTCTTCAGGATCTATACGAGAAGATAGAACCAGTGGAGCATCCATACTTCCTCCCCGAGTGCTAGGCAAGTATGATTTAGAGAAATTCAGTAAAGCATCCATTAAAAGCATTATAGAGTCTTCATCACTGTCACAGTTTCTCCGCTTAGCAGAATGGAAGAAAGGATGAGCATAACAGGCCGCAGCCTTGGTAAATCCAACCACACGACCCAATACTCCAGCAGATGTGTGAGGGGCCAGACCAGCTACTAAATGGCCAACAAGGTCTTTGCGTTGTTTTACATTGTAAAAACGTTCCAGACCATAAAAATTAGCTAAAAGGTCATCAATAAACCCAGCTACTCCTAGAAGATACTGACCACAATGCTCAGATATTACCACATCCTGAACCTTTAATTCCAATATTTGATCTTCTTCTTCCAGTGCCACCCCATAGCAGTCTTTTTCATAGCCCATTTCCTTTAATTTTGCAACGTCTACTCCCACTTCTTTAGGAGTGAAATGAGTTAAAGGCAGGTCAGTGGAATCATGACGTATAGTAGCATCTTTAAAGGTGAAAACTTCGTTTTTAGCCCTTAAAATTCCTTTTTCCAGAGGTTCTGGGAACTTATCCTCAGATATCATCCCTATAACTCCTTTTATTTCATCCATCTTACGTACACCCACATTTTCCGAGGCTTTTTTGAGAAGTCCAGCTATATTAATTTTTTTCTTTCCAGGTTGGGCTAGCTCAGTAGGTGATCCACAATGAGGACATATGGATTGGAATGAACTTATTTGACATTCTGTACATTTAGATCGGGCCAGTTCTACAGTTATGCTGCCTTTTTTTGCGGCTTCCACAATATTTCGACGGCTTCCGCCATTATTACCAATAGGAAAAAGAGAATGAGGTGCTGGTTTCATTTTCCGTTCTTTAGTTTTTTCTGGCCTTCCCACACGAGTTCCAATGTAGGTAGGGGCCTTGGCCATGATTTCCACTGGAGCAACTTCATTAACTGCTTTTAATGTGTTTTCCAGGGTTTCATCCAATGAATTTTGAAGAGTTTTAGTCAACACGTAGGCCTCTTCAGGAGCAATAATCACTTGAGAGTCCACCATCATATGAGGAACACCAATAACTTCTAGAATCCTTTTTTGAGGAGATATATCTAGCTTTAATTCTTCTCCAACCGAATATTCATCAATTTTAGTGAATATCCATTCACGGAGCAGATTTAAATCTTTAATAGAAACATCATGATAGAAATAAGTGTATTCTGGATGCAAAGGTACTTCATAGTCTTCTGATATCTTAAATGCTTCCTCAGCACTTATTTTTTTCATTACCAGTGTTTTTAAATCCAGAGAATCTTTTTGCAAGTCGTATTTTTCAGCAGATTCAATGGTTTTAGCCCACCATTCCTCACACCAGGCTGAAGGTAGTAAAACATGGTTATTTCTTAAAAATTCACCAAAAGCAACCAGCATATCGCCCAAAAATAAAACTTCATCTACTTGAGGCCTTAATTTACGTGCTTCTGCTGTGGTGGATATTTTAATCACATTTCCATTTTTTAATTTAACAATAGGTCCATCTATCGTATCCACCGGGACCACACAGTTACCTTTTCCAGGTCTTTCTATTTTCATCTGAGTTCCTACTGCCAGAAACTCTAGAAGTTCCATAGTGGCCGGGCTAACACCCATTGCCGCTAGCCCAGTATTTCGGGACCGGCCATATCTAAGTCGGAAGGCACCCTTCTCTGAAGGATTGGCCAATACTGGCCTTCCACCAATAATATCCTGGATATACTTGTAATCGGCTTTGATATCGGTTTTTTCATCGTCGTCTTTTTTAGCTGGTGCTTTTGAAAATTGTTCTAACCAATCCCAACCTTCTAAATTCAGTATTTTAGCATATTTAAGTACTTTAGGGGCTTTCTGAATAATACCTTCCACCATAGCCAGTAAAGCCCCGCCCCTAATGTTATTGGTTTCTACTCTCTCTAGATCCCTGTGAGATACTTCAATTTTATCAGTAGGTTCCCCAGTAACTTCTACCGGAATACTACGGGCTGCTAGACGTACTTCGTCAGGTTTTGGAGAATATTGTAGATTAGTTACTTCTGATTCATATAATTCAACTTCTTCTACATATCGCTCTATTTCAGCATCGATAGGCACATAAGGAGCCAAATTAATAGCCCATCGAATATAATCCCCTATTAAAACTGCTAGAGCTGCTGCCGTACCTCCAGCGCTCCTAATTGGGCCTGCGAAGTAAACTGCAAAATAATTGCTACGGTCAAAATTCTGTTTAATTCTTACTTTGGCTATTCCTTCCAGTGGTGCAGCCACCACACCTTCAGTGAGAATGGCTAGAGCAGTACGCAGCGCCTGATCAGCCATAACTTCCCTTTGGGCCAGTTCATCCTCTTTACTGTTTTCGTCCAAGGGGGCTGATGCAATTTCAGCAGCTATTTTAAATGCTGCTTCCTCCCTGCTGGATTTTTCTTCCAGAAATTTAATTCTCTCTGCAATACCTTCCGGACCTACAAGACCCTCTACTCTTTCAGCTAAATCCTTGGCCAGAGGTATTTCTGTTTCAGTTTCCACATCAAGCCCCTTTGATCGAGCCTCACCTGCTATTTTGTAGAGTTTTTTGGTTTCTGATTCTAATTCTTCGAAATAGTCCATTTAACATCCCTTTGAGTTTGATTATGAGCATTTTAGTTATTGATTAAGCCTTTTTAAAAAATAAAAAATATAAATATAATTGCAATTTTGCTTTAAAATAGTATTGTACAAACAGATATTTAATGATTTTTTAAAACGAAAATAATTATAAATAAATTAATATTTTATTAGACATTCAAAAACAAGTAACTATTTAATAGTGTAAATTTCATAATATATTAAATAGAGATTAAAATTACATTTATATAATTATCATCGGTGATATTATGGGAAAGAAAGATAAAAAAAGCCTTCCACCAAGTGGTGCCGGGCTGGTAAGATACTTTGAAGATGAAACTAGAGGCCCTAAAATGAGTCCAGAGCAAGTAGTTGCTATGACCATTATTATGGCTATTTTCTGTCTGGCTCTTCGTTTTTCAACAAGTTAAACAGATTAAAAATTAAATTTACTTTTTACTGTCTATTTTTTAATTACATTACTGAGATTAATTATAATTAGATTATACTTGAATTATAAACTACGGAGTGATTTTTATGGCTATTCACCCTATTGAATTTCGTTATGGTACTCCCGAAATGAAAAGCGTTTGGGAATCTGAAAATAAACTACAAAAAATGCTGGATATTGAATCTGCCCTGGCCGAGGCCGAGGCTGAGCTGGGAATGATTCCTACTGAATATGCAGAAGAAATAAAAAATAAAGCTAATACTCAAATAGTAACTCTGGAAAGAGTGAATGAAATAGAAAGGGCAACCAATCACGACATTGCTTCGATTGTAAAGGCATTAGCTGAACAGTGCGAAGGGGATGCTGGAGAATACGTCCATTTTGGGGCTACTTCTAATGATATCGTGGACAGTTCTAACTCACTCCTATTTAAAGAATCTATGGAAATTCTAAGAGAAAAAATGGTTCGTTTTACCCAGCTTCTTTTAAAATTAGCTGATGAAAACAAAGAAAATGTTTGCATAGGCCGAACTCACGGCCAGCACGCATTGCCTACTACTTATGGTATGAAATTTGCCCTGTGGGCTGATGAAATGCACCGGCAAATGGAAAGACTAGATTCTTGTCAAAAACGGCTATGTGTGAGTATGATGACTGGTGCGGTCGGAACCACTGCTGCTCTGGGTGAAGAAGGTCTTCAGATACACGAAAAGGTTTCTGAAATTTTAGGCCTAGAAGCAGTTTCCATATCCAACCAAGTTGTTCAAAGGGACAATCACGCGGAATTCATGATGGTTATGGCCAATATGGCTACTACCTTAGATAAAATAGCCCTGGAAGTAAGGAACTTACAGCGAACCGAGATAATGGAACTAGGAGAAGATTTCGACCCTGAAAAACAGGTGGGAAGTAGTACCATGCCTCACAAAATGAATCCTATCACTGCCGAAAGAATTTGTGGTGTTTCTCGAGTGGTTAGATCCTATGTAGTAGCAGCCATGGAAAATAATCCTTTATGGCATGAGCGTGATTTGACAAATTCTTCCTGTGAGCGAATAATCTTCCCTGAGGCATGTATTTTAACCGATTACATACTTAATCTCTCTCTAAAACTAATGGGAAATCTGGTTTTCTACCCCGAAAACATTGAAAATAACCTTAATTTGACCAATGGTTTAATTATGGCCGAAAGATTAATGGCCGAGCTTACTCGTAAGGGAATGGGTCGACAAACGGCTTATGGATTAGTTAGAGAGTGTGCCATAAAAGCTAATAAGGAACAAAAGCTTTTGTCAGAGGTCATCTTGGCCAGAAGTGAATTAGACGGTTATTTGACCCCAGCAGATGTGGAAGAAAT
>CAYUFT010000015.1:0-20110 GCA_964444115.1 uncultured Methanobacteriaceae archaeon | reverse complement strand
TCTTGGCCAGAAGTGAATTAGACGGTTATTTGACCCCAGCAGATGTGGAAGAAATTATGGACCCTCACACTTACATTGGTTCTGCAGTTTTAAGTGTTGAAAAAATAATTGAACTTTCTAAAGACTGGTTTTGAATATTTAGGCTTTAAATCTCGAATATCTTTAAAAAAAGTTTTTAAAGTTTAATAAATCTTTTTTTATTTTTTATTCTATAATTTTTATTTTTACTAATTCTATTACAAAATTGTCATTTTATTAAATAAATTATAAAACTTAATTAACATCTTCCAACAAAATAATTAGCAGTACCTGGGAGGTGCTTTTAAATGAGTGACATGAAAGAATTAAAATCTATAAAAATTGTGCCTTATACACTCATGAACTCTTCTGTGAGTGCCATATGGGGCCTAGTATTTGCAATAATATTGTTGATATTTGCTGGAGCATTTTCAGCCGCACTACCATCCCAATTTTCTTCGCTTTCAGGGTTCCTGTTAGGTTTGGGTGTGGCAGGACTAGTTGTATTTCCAGTTGGTTCGTTCCTTTTAAGTATAACTCAATCATTCCTCTATGCGCTAATTTATAATTTGCTTGTTCCTAAATTAGGAGGAATACAAATAGAATTAGCAGAAATGAAAGAGATTACAAAAGCTGGAGTTATTCCCTTTGCATTGATAGTAGCCGCTGTAACTGCAATTTTCCAGTTTTTAATACAACTGGTATTTGTACCACTGCAATATCTATTAATAGGATTTGCTGGAAGTATGGTCACTACTATGGCTTCAATTACCAATAGTACTGTACCTACATCATCTATGGGTTCTTTAGGAACATTCAGTGCATTAGGAGCTATTTTAAATATTGTTTTGACCCCAATAATGACCTTCATAATGGTTTTCATTGGAGCAGTTATTATAGCTGCACTTTACAATGCCCTAGCACCTAAATTAGGTGGAATAAAAATAGAATTGAGTGAAAAAGCCCACGGATTCTTAGGAATTGACAGTATCAGCCCAGTAGCATTAGGTCTCATTGGTGGAGCTATAGCTGCTGTTTTTGGAATTATTATTGGAATATTATTCTTAATAATTCTAGCAATAGCTGGTTCTGCACTAGCTGGTTTAATAATGCTGTTAGTTTATGCAATATTTGGATTTATAATAGTATTCATTGCTTACGCATTAACTGCAGTGTTCTATAACTTCTTAGCACCTAAAATCGGCGGATTCGAAATAAAATTAGAATAAAATTTCTAATATTTTTATTTCTAATTCTTCTATTTTTTTTATTTTTAAATAAAACATATTCAAAATAAATTATTAGAATTAATCTATTTTTAACAATTTTTTCGTGAAGTTAGAATTATAATTAAATAAGCATTAAAATTGTTAATTAATCTTTATTGCTAATGTATTTGTAAAATTAAAAATTAGTAATATGTTAAAATATTAAAAATTATTTTTGAATTAAATAAGCCATTTAGGATTGTATTCAACATCCTTGACGCCATTGACACAAACTAGAGACCCTATAGGGCGTTTAATTCCATGGTGAGTAACCGCTACGACATCATAGTTAACCCAGTTTCCATAATCTCTACCTTTAATCTGAAGCCAAACATGACCATACCATTGTTTATCTCCACATTTAACTCTTCCATGCGCATAACGGACATCATATCCCATGTCTTCAAGAACTGGGCGTATAAGCTGAGCATAGTCCGTACAGTTGATTCCTAAACCTTTTCTAAGACGAGTTAGGGCCATTTTATTGTCAAATTTATCATTATAATAATATTTATATTCACCCTGATCAGCTATGGATTTATAAAGATCTTTAGCATCGTTAAATTTTTTATCCAATGCTTCTTCCAATTTTATCCAGGAGGCAGATTTTTTTCGGCCCAAAGAAGGTTTTACTATTTCCATATCTTCATCTAATCTGACTGATTTCGGATTTCGGCCTTTGCTTTTTATAAAAAGATCTACTCTTCGCATCATGTCTTCATACTGTCTTTGGCCTATTTTAGAACCATTCAAAGTAACATATTTAGGTTTTCTACCTCTTTCCATTTGAAATTGCATTATACGAACGCTCATGTCCAGGTAATCTTTATAAGATATGATCATTGAATCCCCTCACCTGTGGTTTAAGCCACGTCTTCTTCAATTTCAGATTTTTCTTCTGGTATTTTCTCTTTATTTTCAGGTTTAGGCTTGATTTCACTTTCAAGTCCCTTTTCACTCTCTATTTTTGGTGCAGGTTGATCAGTAGTAGTTTTAACGATTTTTTCAGACTCATCACTTGATTTTTCTGATGAAGCCTTACTCAAACCCTTGTGAGATATAAATCCGGCTATAGCGCCAACTGCAGCTGCAGCTATCTCATTTTGGCCCTTATACATCCCCATAAGAGAAATTAGTGTCAAACTTAATATTGCTACTGTTTCTACCGCCACTATATATACATTACTCGGATTTGCCATTTTATCGCCCCTGATATCAATAATAAAGTAATAAATAAAAATTAGATATGTAAATTAGATTAATTTAAAGAATTTAAATCTGATTACATGTTAATTACGCTTATTTTTCTGTGTATTTCTCAGGATTATCTTCAAATGTTTTTTTACATCCTGGAGCGCAGAAATAATATTTTTTACCTTTATATTCACTTACAAATTTGGCCGATTTCTCGTCCACTTCCATTTTGCATATAGGATCTACTGCCATTTTTTACACCAATTAATTGTATATATAAAAAAGTATTAAAGTTTTTATATAAACCACTGTTTTTTGAAAAAATTTGAAATTTCCGCAGGAATTTATAAAATAGATTAAAAATAATTAGGTTTTGAATTAATTAAGAAAATGCTATAAAATAAAAATAAGTTTTCTATAAATCAAATTAAAAAGATAGATAATAATTAAATAAGTAGTTCTACTAAATCCTAATTTAATAGAAGCTGCCTACAAATATATTAATCATCTGTATTTTAAGGAACCATGGTGAGCTTCTTAGCATCAGGAACATAACCTTTTAACAGTAAAGACAAGGAAACCACTGTAACTGAACTCAGAGCCATAGCCAATCCAGCATATTCAGGTCGGAAAGTTATTCCAAAGCTAGGATAAAGTAATCCCGCAGCAATCGGAATCAAAATAATGTTATATGCAAAAGCCCAGAAAATATTAAGCTTAATACGCCCCATGACCTTTCTTGAAAGCTGTATACTCGCGGCAGCATCTATAGGTTCGTTATTTATGAGAACAATTTCTCCACTTTCTATGGCCACATCAGTACCACTACCAATAGCAATTCCTACATCGGCCTGGGCCAGTGCCGGAGCATCATTAATTCCGTCACCAATAAAAGCCACTTTTTTGCCTTCAGATTGAATTTTAGAAACTTCTTGAGCTTTTTCATAAGGCAGAACCTCAGAAAGAACATTACTAATTCCAATCTGATTAGCAACTGCTTGAGCTGTTTTTGAATTATCCCCGGTGATCATCACTGTTTCCAGACCCATTTTATTGAGTTCCCGAACAGCTAACGCTGTGGTTTTTTTAATGGTGTCCGCCACCGCAATTAAGCCTTGTATTTTATGGTTTTGACCTATGATTATAGTGGTTTTTCCATCATTTTCCAAATTAGAAAGTGATTCTTCCACTTTAACGTCCAGGACAATACCTTTATCAGCAAAAAGAGCGCGGTTCCCAATTAATATTTCCTGACCATCTACCTGGGCAGTGACTCCTTTTCCACCAATCGTGTCAAATTTAGTGACTTTTTTTAATTCCATACCTTTCTGGCGAGATTTAATGAGAATGGCTTCAGCAATAGGATGCTGAGAATTACGTTCCACACTGGCTGCCCAGAGAAGAACTTCTTCTTCAGTCACGCTATTTCCATCACTTTCATTAAATGCCACAATATCCGTCACTTCAGGACTTCCCTGAGTCAAAGTACCTGTTTTATCAAAGAGAACCGTGTTTATTTGTTCTGATACCTCCAGAGATTCCCCTTCCTTAATTAAAATTCCTAATTCTGCCCCTCTTCCAATTCCCACTGTAACTGCCGTGGGAGTAGCCAGCCCTAAAGCGCAGGGGCAGGCCACAACCAGAATAGAAATTAGTACTGTAAGGCCAAAAAGCAAGGTAGACCCCAGTAAAAAGTACCAAACCACAAATGACACTATGGCCACTGTAAGTACAGTCGGGATAAAATAAGTTACTGTTTTATCAGCAATCCTCTGTACAGGAGGTTTTGAACCCTGGGCCTGATCTACCAGACGTATGATCTGGGATAAAACTGTATCTCTACCCACACGGATGGCTTTGAATTTTAAAACACCATTTTTATTAAGGGTTCCTCCTACCACTTCTTTTCCTTTATTTTTGAAGGCGGGGATCGGTTCACCAGTGATCATGGATTCATCAACATAACTTTCACCATCCATAACTTTACCATCAGCAGGTATTTTTTCGCCCGGCTTTACCAGAAGCAAATCCCCTACTTGAACATCTTGAATAGGAACTTCCTTTTCCTCACCATCCTTAATCAAAATAGCATTCTGGGGCTGCAGTCCAATTAATTTTTTTATGGCCGTAGAGGTCCTACCCTTAGCCCGAGCTTCCAGATACCTCCCCAGTGTTAAAAAAGCAGCCAGCATCAAAGCGGTTTCATAGAACATGAATTCTGGTGTTAATATTATATTGAAGGTACCCAGTACACTGGAACCAAAGGCCACCCCAATACCCAGGGAATACATCACATCCATGTCCAGAGTGCGATTTTGCAGAGCCCGGAATGCCGCAGAGAAAATAGGGTAGCTTACATAGATAAATGGAATAATAGAAACTACCAGCATGAAATAAGGCATGTAAAAGGGCGCCATGATATTAAAAAGCATCATGACCATTAAAGGTAAAGATACACCAAACCCAACAATAATACGATACTTTTTAGATCTCAAATCTTTCTGGCGTATTTCTTCCTCTAGTTCCTGACTTTCTTCCCCTTCTAAACCTAAAAATTGATATCCTAAATCCTCAATAGCATTTTTCATGTCCTCAATAGAAACTATATCGCCGTTATAAGTTACATATGCCTTTTCAGCACCCAGATTGACTGTTACTTCACTTATTCCATCAAGTTTACTTAATACATCTTCAATGGCCTTAACACACATGGCACAAGTCATTCCACCTATTTTAAGAACGGCTTTGTCTTTTAACACTACGTATCCCGCATCTTCCACGGCCTGCTCCAGTTTATTTAGCTCTACGTTTTGAGGATCATATTCCACCGAAGCTTTTTCCGTGGCCAAATTAACCTGAGCCCCTTCCACTCCTTCCATATTTTCCAGAGATTTTTCTATTTTTATAGCACAAGAGGCACAGCCCATGCCAGAAATTTTAATTTCAGTCTTTTTTGTGGGTTTTTCAGCCATTTTTAGTCTCCAAATGTTGTGAGTAGAATATAAACTATATAATTAATTATGTGGCCTTTGCATTAAATTATTTTTTATCAATACATCAAAATTTGGAAATTAAAAAGAAACAAATATGTAGTTAATTAAGCGAATAATATATGTATCAATAAAAGGAGGTGAAAATGTGGTAAACGCGATACTTGCAGCAATTGCATCTTTTATAATTCCAGGATTAGGTCAATTATTAGCTGGAGATGCTAAAAAAGGAATAATCTTCTTTGTAATAGCATTAGTTCTAGGCGCCTTAGTCTCATTTGTAAGCAGCTTTATTAGTATTTTATCATTAGTATGGGCTTTATACGCAGCTTACGATGCTTATCAAATGGCATCAGCTTAGTTAAGTAATATTGATATTTCTAATTTTTTAAAAATAAGAAGAAATATTACCATTTTTTTATTTTTTTAAGAAAATTACAATATATATTAATTTAAAATATTTTTAAAAATCTTACCATCTTTTATTACCATTAAAATATTCTCTTTATCAGTTAATGAAGCAATATAATCCAGTGGGTCCTTTTTAAGCACCACAATGTCTGCCAATTTTCCTTTCTCCAGAGTTCCCACATTATCCTGCCATCCCATACATTCAGCTGCCTTTATAGTGGATGCTTGAATAGCTTCCATAGGTTCCATACCCATATCACACAAGTAATCTAATTCTAGGAGATTAATTCCATGTTCCACCACACCACAGTCTGTTCCGGCCACTATATTAACTCCCATATCATAGGCCATTTGCATATTTTCTTTGTGGACTTTAGCTATTTCAATAGCACCCTGGCGACTATATTCCGGAAGTTCACCAGCTAAGGCTTTTTTGAGATTTAAGTTAATGACCACAAAAGTAGGTACCAAATAAGTGCCAGCTTGGGCCATCATTTGACAGGCTTCTTTATCAGCATAGGTTCCGTGTTCAATGGAATAAATTCCAGCTTTAACTGCATTTTTTATGCCTTCTGCACCATGATCATGGGCCATTACTTTTATTCCACCCCGGAATTTTGCCTCTTCTACGACAATCTTCAATTCATCCACGGTGAATTGGGTAAACTCTGGTCGGTCATTAGCACTCATAACTCCACCAGTTACCATAACCTTTAGAACATCTGCTCCAGCTCTTAAAACCTCTCTTGATCTTTTTCTTACCTCATCGGGGCCGTCACAAATACTTTCTGGATGCCCAGGATAGGAAATTTTCATATCAAATCCTGAATTTAAATTAAAATCAAAGTGGCCGCCACTGATGGATAAAGGCATTACGCTTATTTGCATGCGAGGTGAAGGAAATAATCCTTTTTCAGTGGCCATTTTTACTCCAATATCCGCCAATCCCGCGTCTCTAACACTGGTTACACCGGCCTCCAGAGTCAATTTCATATTTTCCAAGGCCTGATAGAAGTGCAGGGCCAGTGGATTGTACATAGTATCTTCCATTCTGAATCCATTTGACATTAAATGAGTGTGAGTATCAATAAATCCCGGCAAGATAAATGCGCCATCCACATCAATGATCTGACAGTTTTCTGGAGGTTTAATAGAAATTTGGGGGCCAATATCTTTGATGATATTGTTTTCTATTAAAATAGCTCCATTTTGAAGTGACTCATTTCCATTTCCAGAAATTATGGTTCCATTGATGATTAGTAATGATTTCATGCCGATTACTTCCTAAAATTATGATAGTTACTAACATTTCTTTATATCTCTCATGGTTATTGATTTTTTCCTTGAAGGAATTTATAGATAATTCAAACCAAAATTCGCCTTAGATTCAAAAAGAAAAAAATATATGGAATATTAAATAAACTATTTATCACATTAAAATTTAAAAGAGGTGAAAAAATGGATATAAACTGGAAAGCCGTTATTATTGGATTTATAATAGCAATAATATTGAGTATAATCCTCGAACTTATATTAGGAAGTTGGGGCGGTTTTATTGCATACCTATTAGCAACTATATATGTTGGTTACACCGTTGGCGGCGATTACATGAATGGAGCAATCCATGGAGCCCTTGTGGGTGTAATTGGAGCCATTATATTTGGAATATTAGCTATAATTGGATTAGGGGCTGTTTTAGGTGCTACAGGTGCTGCTGCTGGAATAATAGCAGTCATCATAGCCATAGTCATTGATGGTATACTTGGAGCTATCGGTGGAGCTATTGGTGTTTTTGTAGCCGAAAGATAAATTATACAACGTTTTTTTATTTTTTAAATGGTGAATTACATGGAAAATAATACAGAAAAACAATTATTCATATTTAACTGGAAAGCAATAATTCTGGGAATTATACTCACAGTTTTACTAGGGATAGGCCTCAAACTAGTAATTCCAGGACTTAGTGGAATCATTTCCATAGTGGCTGCTTGTGCCGTTGTAGGATATTTGGCCAAAGGCCATGTTATGAATGGTGCCATTCACGGTGGAATAGTAGGGGCTATTGAAGGAATAATAACCATAATATTAGTATTTGTATTGTCTGGAGGATCAGGCTGGAATAATAATGTTACCATGATTCTTTTAATTGCATTAATTGGAGATATAAGCCTGGGAATAATTGGTGGAACCATTGGAAACATTATAGAAATGGTTGCAACAAGTAGAAAAGATACGCCTGAAGAGTAGTTGTTTAAAATGACTGATTGGAAAGCCGTAATATTAGGATCATTAATTACAGCCGCATTAACACTGGCATTAGGTCTGGCAATATTTCCCTTGTTCTTTTTGGGACCATTATTAGGTGGTTTTGCTACGATTTATCTGATTACAGAAGGAAAGTCAGATGGGGGCCCTTAATGGAGAATTGGCAGGAGTTATTGGTGGTTTAATAATTGGAATTTTATCACTATTAGGGTTAGGAATAATAACCGCATTTATAGGCCTCTTATCCGCCAGTTTAGGAAATTTAGCTGGATTTATTAGTGCATTACTTGGAGTACTTTTAACCATCGTCCTGATACTTATAACCGGAGTTTTAGGAGCCATAGGTGGGGCTCTGGCCGAAGCAAACATGAATAATTAATAAAAATTTAAAATAAATATATAAATTTATTAAAATATACCTTAAATTCTCTTTTTTATTTAATTTTAACTTAAAAAAAAAAAAAACAATTCCCATTTTTACTGTGATGATAAAAAATTGATTTAATAATTAAAATATCCTTATTTCTTTTTCCACCGTATCCACTTCTATTTCCATTCCAGAAGATACTAAATCCATTATGTTTCCTTCAACATTATCCACCATAGGTATTTCAGCCATTATAGCTCCAGTAGCAATTATTGGCTCTGCTTTAAGACAGATTATGGCCTTAGGTGCTGTTTTACTTTTAGCCATCTGGAAAATAACATAAGATCCTACTGTAGATCCTTTTCCCCCCGGGATAATCAAAATTTTATCTTTGATATTTTTTCCATTAAGTTCGTGCTTGGAATCAATAACTTGACCAGTATGAGGATCTACTCCACCCAAAAAACTTATAGGTTCCCTGCTAACTAAAGCTTCGCCTTTGGCCTGGCCTTTTGAAATGATTCGACATTTTAAAGTCTTCATAATATACATTCTCCCTCAACATTAGATAATTAATAATAAACTTATAAATTTCATTATACCAGTTAAATATGTGTAAACACCTAAATCGTGAATAAATGAAGTTTATTCTTAAATAGCTCCACCCTTCATAATCTCTCTTAATACTGCTGTTGCATAGCATCCCTTAGGTATTGAAAATTCAGTTAAAACACCTTCATCAGTGGCTTTAGCAGATACATCCCAAATTTTAAATCTTATGGCCCTTCTTAAACCATGGCTACCTAATTTTGGCATTTTAGGACATATGAATTCTTCTAAAGACACTTTTTCTTCATCTAAAACAGCTTTTTCCATTTCACCGACTTTACCTCCAGCTAAAGGAACCTTACTACCATAAAGCGGTGCAGTAGGATGGGCCTGGAAACTATCCATCATTTCTTGGAGCTCTTCTGGAGAAGCATTATGAATCAAGTGTTCTTCATTATCAATAACAATGTCCCCATCCACAAATTGATTTATGCCCATAGCAGTTCTCTCACTCACTGCTTTGTTAAATAAAAAGGACTGGTAAGCGTGTACAAACATTCTACTAAGAGGTTTGGGGAGGCTGAGTAAAGCTTTACGATAAGAATCATCATCCAATGTTTCTTTCTTTCTTTGCTCTTTTAAAAGGGCACGAAGCATCATCCGTTCATATCTCATGCCAGTAGGCATTAATTCATAGGATTCTTCAAGTTTACCTTCATCATAAGCCGTTCGAGCTACTTTTATCCACTCCGGTTCATCAGAATGTGGATTTCCAATATAAGCACCCACCGTTTTGGCCAAATCATTTGCAACCAGGGCTTTACCCACCAGATGAGTGTTACTGCGTGGTTTTCCAAATCTCTGCCAGCCATAATAGTTAGGAGTTCCCACTTCTTCCAGCTTTTTTAAGACATTTTGAGCTTCAGCAGCAGCAGATTCTGGATTTTCAATATCACGAATCAAAATACGGAATTTATTTCCAATAAGCTGGCCAATTCTAAGTTTTTTCTGATTTTGAGTGATTTTAAGAAATTCCACATTGTGGAATTGATCTTTAATTTCTTCAATTTCTTCTGGCTCGAAATTACTGATACACAACCATTGTCTGGTGACTGCTTTTTTATCTTTCATACCTGCAAAGCCCATTCTTTTACGGTCTAGATGAAGATCTCTGGCCATGTCTAAAACCACATCCAAGGTATTTCGACCTACTTTTTCTATCCAAATCCAAGTGTTAGGGCCTTCACCACTAGGGACCGTTTCTGGAATTTCTTCCACATAAAAATCCTCATATTTTGTTCTAATTCGTCCACCGATACCTTCAGTATCTGTAATATAAGTTTCAGCATTAAGCATTAAATTTCCTCAAGTTTATAGACTTTTTGTAAGTTTTATTAAATTAAAATAATTTCCATCAATCTTATTTATAGAATTAATAGGACCTTAAGGTATAAAAAAAGTTAGGAATAAAAATAATTTCCATCAATCATGATTAAATAATTAATAGGCTGACTTGAAAAAAATAAAAAATGAATTGTTTCAGTATATTAACGACGATCAACTATTCTTTTTGGCCTTCCCTTAATTTTATAAAATTCTAAATCCCCCGGGCCTTCAAAATTAAATAAAACATCGAATGATCCATCCTGATAGGCTTCTTTAAGTCCTGTTTTGTACTGGAAGAATGATTTAAGGAAGTTTTCCTTTATTAAATCTTGATCACAGTTATTAGTGCTTCCACATTCCATACGGACCCTCATGGTCACTTCACCTTCATCTTCATTTCCATAAATAAAGGCCTCATACTCTCCCGTGAGATAATCCATGTTTTCTCGTTGGAATACTCCTGCTTCCACATCAACCCGGTTAAAAGGTGAACCAGCTACCCAAAATGTTTCTGCCTCCCTCTGTGGATTCAAAATACGCATGTGAGTTCGGCCACAGGCACATTTATCCCGGGAAACAACCACCGAAGTATCATCAGTGTCATAATTAAGTAATAGAGTACCAGTTTTTCCACCTTCTGGTAAAAGAGTAGTTAAAACAATTCTACCACATTCACCATCCTCTGTAAATTCCTTTAGCAAAGGATCATAGACATCAAGATGTACCATATCCTCTGGGACGTGCAAACCCACTTTTTTACTGCATTCCCCACACATAGTACCTTCCGTACTCCCATAGGTATTGTAAATATTCACTCCCCAAATTTCTTCCACATATTTCCTTGCTTCTTCAGAAAAACTCTCACCACCAGCAATAAGTCGCTGAATGCTTGAATCCTGGGGTTCCAATCCTTCAGATTTCATTCTTCGAGCCAGTCTCAGGAGTTTAAATATGCTGGCCACTATTCCTGTAGGTTCATAATTTTGAATAATTCTTACTGGAAAAGTGCATTTTCCTTCAGGTATTATGGTCATTCCCATTTTCTGGGCAGCCAGAGTCATGGTATTGGCCCCCACATTCATTCCATAGGATGCACAGACTACAATACGGTCTCCTGGGCCAAATCCTTGGGAAGTAAAAGAGCGGGCGTATTTTTCAGCATATCTCTGCCAGTCATCCCACATTAAAAAGAATGATTTGGGCCGCCCACTGGTACCACTGGTCTCGTGAATAGTGTAAATATCCTTCCAATCGCCACATTTGAATTCGAATTTTTCTGTTTCAGGGGGTTGATGACTCCTCATGCTTTTTCCAGTTATTATAGGTAGTTCCTGAAGGTCCTCATGAGTTGTAATATCTGAAACAGTTATATTGTTTCTCTTAAACCATTTATTATAAAAAGGAGAATTATCATAAGCGTATCGAACAGTATATTTTATACGTGCTTCAACTAAGCCGTCCAGATCACCTCGATCCATTGTTTCAATTTCCGGGTTGAAATAAGAAGTCATGGCCTCACCATCCTGAATATTTGTTGGTTTTATATTTGTTTTCAGAAGGTTATAGAGTTAGTGATTTATAAAAAATCTTAAAAAATAAGTTTTATTTTAGAATCTATAAATAATGATAGTTAAACAAAAAATAGTGCCCTGACCGGGACTTGAACCCGGGTTATAGGATCCGCAATCCTAAGTGATATCCACTACACTATCAGGGCAAATACAAAACAGTACGTAAGTGTTTCAAGTGTCAGATTTGAAACCTATAACTAGTTGATTTTTTTTATATTTAAGTGTTTTTCAGTTCTGTTGTTCATAATTTTATATTTTCAATTAATAAGGCTGAAAAACATTTTTAAAAGGTTACACTAAAATTTTCACATTTAAATTTCTAAATATTTTATTATTTCCACTTTAATTTTGTTTTTTAACTCTTCTGAAAGTTTAAAAGATCTACCCCTATCATACATGGTGCTCATGCCAAAACAGGGGTCTTCAAATGTTTTTCCCTTGAAAACAGATGATGATTTGTAACGTGGGATGAAATGCCAGTGCAGGTGTGGCGTAGGAGGATCCTGAAGGTAATATGAATTCATTAAACAAGCCCAGTTGAACATGGTGGCCTTAAATGCGTTTCTAACTGCGAGTTCAAGTTTTTGAACTGTATTGGATAAATCGGCCCATTCATCAGGATTTAAGCCTGAGAGTTCTGTTTCATCTCTTTTGAGGGCCACCACACAGGTTCCCAGATTCCTCTGGTCAGGGGCCAGGATTATTAGCCAGTATGTTGTCTCCCCAATGAGATCACCAAACTTATGATCCTTTAATTTTTCAAAATACTCACATTCCATTTGAACACTTCATTTAGTAGGTAATTGATCCAGAAAATATTTAGATATTTTTTTTCTAAATTGCACTGTGTATTTTATTTCCATAAATATAATTGAAAAGTGTAATTTCCACAGTGTCTGATGGCCGAATGAATATTTTTAGCATTTTCCATCTCACCATTGGAAACAATTGTGGTTCCATTTAATTGTTGGGTCTCGGTAAAATTGTATTTCGTTCCAGGAACTGTTTTATTCATGAAATCAGATACAATAAGGCCTGATGACTCCACGGCATCATCACTATTATTTTGGGATAAAAGATGAATGGTGATCTCCGTTAAAATAGTCTGATTATCCCCATATGCTGGATTAGTGGCCATGGTCTCCATAATATCTTGAACATCTTGTTCTGGATTAATTTCCTGAGAAAAAGAAGGCATGGGAGTATTAGTTACATTCAAAACTGCAGAAATTAAAATAAAGATTATTAAAAGGCCAAAAATGGCATCAGCCGTGGCCAAGAAACCTTTTTGATCCATATAAATCTCTCCAGTCAATTTTTCTAATCACCTCTTATGGCCTTAACCACACGATTTTTCTTTTCAATAGAATCCATGGCAGCGTTTTCAACCTTATTTTTCATTTTTTCAAAGTCTTCCGGGGTGGTATCCCCTACTAACTTCTTAATTTTAGTATAAGCTGCTTCCCTGAACAATGGAATCAACTCTTCTGTGGAACCATCTTCTTTTATCATACGAGCAATTCCAGTATCATCGACCTTTCCAATCTCCATAATTTTTACTCCCACATCAGATATGGCCATTTTCACATCTTCAGCCACTTCTTTAGGAGCTATTATCATAAGAGAATCCACGGAAACACCTAATGGATCTATATCCAGGTTTTCAAGCATTTCTAGAACATTAGGATTAATCATTTCCCGGATTTTTTCCTGATAAAATTCCAATCCCAGACCCGTGGTGGTAGCAATTTCATGAGCATCTCCCCTGAGACCACCATTAGTTACATCCGTCATAGCATGGACTTTGGGGAGTAGACCTGCTTTGATAATAGCTTCTGAGGCTTGAATAAAGTTAATATCCATGGTCTCCCACACCACATCGAATAGACCATGGTATAGGGCAGTGGTAGTGATAGTTCCCCCCCCTGATCCTTCAGTTAAAAGAATAACATCCCCTGCTTCTGCTCTTTTTCGAGCGGTTGGTGCGTGCTGTGATACACCAATTGAACCCACTGCACTTACCAAACGGTCACCTAAAACCATGTCCCCACCAACCCGGAGAGTACTACCTGCCACAATAGGGACATCAATCAATTCAGAAACGGTTGCTACTCCTGCCATGAAATCAAAGAGTTTTCCCACATCCCCATCATCAGCCAGATGCAAATCACATATAATGGCCACCGGTTCAGATCCCATGACACATACATCTCTTAGGGAAGCTCGGGCCACGTGGAATCCTCCCAAAAATGGGTATTCACTGAGTCGAGAGTGTATTCCATCTACAGCAGTTGTGATATAAACGTCTTCACTCTTTGTAGAGGTTTTAATTACTCCCCCATCATCCTGAGCGGTGGGATTTATAAAAGAGTTAGTTTGAGTACTGGATACGATTTCAGCAATTTTTCTATGAACAAAAAAGTCTCCTGCCCCTCGAGAACCTACACCCATTTCTCCCATGGCCACCTCGGCCCTGTGAAATCCGATTATTTCTTTTAAAAATTCATCTTCCTGGTTCTGGATTTTTAATGTATTTTGAACTTCATCCACAACCGCTGAAGCCAGTTTAAGGGCATTTTCCTTATTAATATCTTTAAATTCCATTATTCTATCTGAAAGCACATCTTCTATAGTATTTTGATCCTCTTCAGCAATTTTTCTGCGTACAAAGCCCTCGATGTCCATTTAAATCACCCAATTATTCTAAAACTTAATAGTTAAAAAAATTTCTTTATTATTTAGAAGTCATTATTAGATTTTAAGTAATACTATATATTATTTTTGTAATATTATGTTGTTTTGATTTATTAAATATAAAAATATATAAAATCATTTTAAAAGATCTACAAAATTCTTTAAGATTTTTAATCCGACTTCCCCACTTTTCTCTGGATGGAATTGAGTGGCAAATACATTATCCCTACAAAAAACAGCCGACACGTCCATTCCATAAGAAGTAGTGGCTGAAACAACTTCCTCATTGTCAGGGCGAGCATAAAATGAGTGTACAAAATAAAAATACTCTTTTCCAATACCTTCCAATATAGCGCACTCTCTCTTTATATCCAACTGATTCCAGCCCATATGAGGTATTTTTTGACCCTGTGGCAACCTTATAACATTACCCGGAAATATATCCAGACCTTTAATACCTGGACTCTCTTCACTTCCACTTAGAAGAAGTTGTAGGCCCAAACAAATGCCTAAAAACGGTTTACCTTCTTCAATGTGATTCGAAATTACTTCATGATATTTTTGAAGGTTTCCCATGGCACTACCAAATGCACCGACCCCAGGCAATATTAAAGCATCTGCATCAAGCATTTTTTGAGAATCCTGAGTTATGTCAGGTTCCACTCCCACTTTAAGAAATCCATTACGAATACTTTTCAGGTTTCCACTGCCATAATTAATAATAGTTACCATTTAATCCCCTATAATCATCATTAGATTTTATATAAATTAAAAATATCTAAATTAAAATTTTAAGTAAAATAATAAAATATATGAAAAAATTAAAAGTTATCGAGTATAGAAATCATTTACTCGAACAGTATCATCCAGATGAGGAGTTGAAACTTCATGAAGAACTGTATTTTCCATAGCCACTATGGAATGTGGTTCTTCTGGCTCTATGCGGATAGTATCATTAGTTCCAAAGTATTCTTTCTTGTTTTCAAACTCGATATAACCAGCACCAGATACAATGTACATAGTTTCGTCTTTTTGTTCGTGATAGTGGAAAGAAGTCTTGTAGCCTTCCCGAATAAATAATTCCTTGGTAAGGTATTTTTCGGTGTTTATAAGGACTTTTTCATATCCCCAAGGCTTATCTTCCCGGTTTTGATATTCTTTTTGTATTTCTTCCAGTTCTTTGGAAGTATCAATGGCCATCCAGAACAATCCATCTTCTTTATAGTAACCTAACTGGTTTTCCTTAGCCATCATAGGGAACAAGGTTTTTTCAATATCTCCCACATCAAAATCACCGAAATCAAGAGGTCCCTTGGCAAAATAAACTCCCGCATTTATATAGTAATCCAGAACGGGTTTTTCCTTAAAAGCCACCAGACGATCTCCGCTGACTTCTACAATACCATAAGGAGATTTCATTTTGGTAATAAAAATAGATAAAGGATAATCCGATTGTTCTCCAAGATGTATCATTTTTTTAATGTTCAAATCAGCAACTACATCACCATTACGGATAATGCATTGTTTATTACTATCAATAGCTTCCATTCCGAGTTTTATAGCATTCAGTGTTCCTAATGGCTCAGATTCTTCCACATATTCAATTTTAACACCCTTATATTCTTCACCATATCTTTCCTGGATTTTATCACTTAAAAATCCAGTTAAAAGATATACTTGATCCACACCGGCATTTTTAAAGTCAAAAAGCTGTTTATCAAGTATAGTATATCCTTCCTTCATTTCAATTAAAGGTTTAGGAATCCTCTCAGTAATGGGACGTAAACGTTTTCCAAATCCGCCACAAAGAATCATGCCCACTGTTTTACTCATTTTATCACCCAAATAATATTAATATATGAATTGAACTCATTAAATTTATTAATTCATTAAGTTACTATAGTTTTATTTACTATTTTCAATGCATATTGAATCTAATATTCTTTTTTATAAAAACTGGAATAAATATATTGTCTCCAGTAAATAATTTTTTTTATCTATTTTATTCTTAAAAGCCAAGTTCAGTCAGGTTTAATGGATTTACGAATTGTATCACCAAAATCAGATTTTACAATGGTGCTCGTTCCCAGAGTTTTAGAATGAGCATCTAATTCAGCCACCACATGGGAGTATCCCAGCCTTCTAAGAGGTTCAACTATCCTGGGGCCATCAGTAACTGCCACCGATTCTATATTTAACTCTTCAATTGGTAAAGCATGTGGAACTCCAGAAATAACCGCGAATTCTATTTCTTCATCTTTTAATATTTCCGCAGCAGCCTTAGCCGTGATAGGATATTCATCCAGGCCCCCAGTTATATAATCCACCTTAATTCCAGCATCTGAAAGCTCATTTTTAATATTTTCAGCATGCTGTCTTATTCTAGGAAGTCCAATATTATGATCAAGGTTGGCAACTACTAAAGGCATGTTATCTGGGTTTATTTCCGAATAAGGAGGTTTCATCACATCCGCAAAAAAGTAAGAAGTTTCTTTTTTAGCATTCAAAACCATAGCCACTTTTTTCCCAATTTTAAGTCCATTGATAATTTTTAAAGCATTTTCTTACATATTATCCCCAAAGGATGGGGCTATATATTCTCCCTGAGCCATTCCCCTGGTTTTTTCAACTTCAGTGGCCATTCTAAGCATTTTTACTTGCCTTTCTGCTTCTTCTGGAGCTATTAATCCTCCCAGTACAGCTGCTTCCAGAACAATAATTGCTCCCTCAGTGTTATCGCCTTCACCAAAACCTCCGTGCGATTCTACAGGTAAAACCAGGGCAGGTATATTGGCTTGAGTTATAGCTTCTTTAAGATCTTCTCCAATTATCATACTGGCACATGTACCCACTATTCCCACTAATTTTGGAGAGAACATTTCGTCTGCTTTTTTAAGAACTTCCTCCAGCTTTTCACTGGCCCCGAAAATAAAATCATTCTCAGACATGGCAGTAGTCAACACTCGAACACCATCACTTTCCAGAAGTCTTCCAGTTCTAAAACAGCAGCCGTGAGGGCCATGAAGAATTACAACGTCAGCATTAAGGTCTCTCAATGTATAAAGGGAAGCAGCAATGGGACTTGGTCTTGGATGCAAAAATTTCACCTCTTAATTAATATAATAATTATGATAGATAGTAATATGATTTAGATAAGTTGAATATATCATTTTAATTATAAACTATAATTAAATACTTATGAAAAATTTCATGAAAGTTTAAGCGTAAAGAATAGTTGGAATGGGAATCAATATAAATTTATCAATTTTATTAATTAATAAATTATTTTAAAAAATGAGGATTAAATATGGGAGTAAAAAATAGAAAAATGAGAATTATTCTCCTTTTTATCATTTTCATGCTTATTTGCATTTTGAGTAGTTTATATCTTTCATTGAATCATTATAATGATTTAAATTCTCAGGAACTCCTAACAAATGCTCTGGAGATTTCCCCCATAATCCCCTATTTTAACCTGAATATGTACAACATATCTAATTCCCATCTTGAATCTACAAAAAATAGTGATTGGGCTTGTACAGCTGGAAGAGTAATAAAAAAAGGCCCCTATGGAAATAAAAACTCATCAATTAAAATTGCTTACCTGATTGGGGTCCACCCTGCCGAAGAAAAATCTCATCAAGCTATTTATAATGCTATTTTAAAAAATCAGAAAAATTTAAAGTACTGTTACTATACTTATAAAGTCGAGGTAAATGCCAGTAATGATTACAATAAAAACCGTTATTATGGACAATTACTGGCCTATAAATATGCAGTAAGTGATATAGAGAAAAATAAATTTGATATGGTAGTAGATGTGCATTCCAATCAGGGAAAATATGAAGAAAAGACTTTTGTTTTCACGGCTATTCCCAATAATAAATCATTGTTGGTCGCACATTTTCTGGTTAAAAATTTGCCAGGTTTAAGCTATTATATACCTCCTCGATCCAATGAACCTACCAGTGCCCCATATATAAGTGAACCACTGATAAAAAAAGGCATACCAATAATTGTTTATGAAACTTACCGTTATGAACCATTTAATCTTACGGAAAAAAAGGCCAGGGATTTTATAATGGTTTTAGATGATTTTAATTTCAGTAATTAATAATTTCTAATGATTAAGTAGAATTTAGGCCCCAAATACACTAAATAATTAGGAAACCCATTCATGCAAATAAAAGAATTAATTGAAGGAATATTTTTGGAGCGACCCAATAGATTTACTGTCCTTTTTAAAGACATCGACGATTCTAAAGATACTGATCCCAAATTAGCACATCTTAGAGATCCTGGAAGATTGAAAGAGCTACTTCAACCAGGAGTTAAGCTAATTCTTAGAAAAGCAGCAGATAACCCCAAAAGAAAAACAAAGTTTGATGTTATAGGTGTTTTTAAAGATAATTTATGGGTTTTGATAAATTCTGGATTCCATAGTGATCTGGCGGCAGAATTAATCGAATCTGGGCTGGTTGAGGAATTCAAAGGATATTCCGTTGAAAGAAGAGAGTACACATTTGGAAAGAGTCGTTTAGACTTTTTATTAAAGCCTATTGATGATTCAATACCTGATTTGAAAAAAATGCTGGTAGAAGTGAAAGGATGTACCTTAGTTGAAAATGAATGGGCCCGTTTTCCAGATGCACCCACTATTCGAGGGAAAAAGCATGTTGAAGAACTTATATCCTCCCTAGATAAAGGATTTGAATCTTCAATCCTATTTTTAATTCTCAAAGAAGATGCGAAAGTATTTTCTCCAAACAATGACACCGATCCTGATTTTTCTAGAGTACTGCTAGAAGCTCAAGAAAAGGGAGTTAATATCATACCATTTGTATTTAAAACTGAAAATATTAATGGAAGTCTGTTTATTAAGCCACTAAAAAAGATTAATGTTAATTTTAAGAAGATTATAGATTAAATTAAAGAATAAATAATAACTATTAATTTGAGCAGCTATTAATTAAAATAATTTAAAATATTGATTTTTAAAGAATAAGATGAAATCATGTCCTAAGACATGTTTCCAGTTTTGTAAATTCTTCGGGTTTGCCCACCCCTAAAATTATGTCTCCTTCTTTAATTACAAATTCTCTAGGAGGGTCAATAATAAGATTTCCTTCTTCACCAACCCCTAATACAACCACACCTGTTTTTTCGTGAATATCAGCTTCTAAAATGGTTTGGCCAATTAATGAACAGTTAAAATGTACTTTAACTTCTTTCATTTCCCTATTACTATGCTCTGCTAGGACTTCCTGAACAAACATGGCCTCGTATCCATCCTGAATACTTTTATACATTAAACGGCCCGAAATTACAAATGGAGAAATGACTTGGCTGGCCCCGGCCAGTTTTATCTGTTCAATGTTCTCATATCGCTGAGCTTCG
>CAYUFT010000014.1:19784-30191 GCA_964444115.1 uncultured Methanobacteriaceae archaeon | reverse complement strand
AATTAAAAGTAAAATAAAATATTATAATAATTTTAATTTAAAGAATTTATTAAACACATTATAAAAAATGAAAATTATTTCTTATTTTGAGGAAATAATTTAAGAAACTAAAAGCTTTCTAAGCTCAGGATGTATTTTTTCTTTTATTCCCAGTTCTTCCATGGCGGGGCCAAATGAATCATATATCTTTTTGAATTCTGGCCTAATCATTCCCCTAAATGCATCATATCCCATTACTCTACCATATTTGTCGGTAATGGCGGATATTATAATGGTGAAATCATCAATTGTTTTTTCAGTTCTTTCTTCTAATGGGAATTTTTCGAGGTTTTTCCGGATTACATCGAACTGCAGTGCCGAATTACTTCTCACATCCACACCATCTAATAATTCAGGACAATCCTCATAGGGAATTGAATTTTTAAGCATTCCTCTGGCGGGTGCAGTTCCCATAATTTTGCTGGCCCCAATGGACATAGCCAGAAGCACGGATTCATAAATATCCGTAATTAATCTGGATTTTTCTTCTAGATTTTCAGGAATAGAGACACTTTCAGGCAGTGGTGGGAATGATAATGGTGGTCTTATAACAGGTATTTCCATTTTAGGGGGTTTTAAATCCTCTGATTCCTTAGATGGGCCTTTAATATCTAATTCTGCAACAACATCTATTTCTTCAGCTTTTTTAATTTCTTTAGCTGATTTCACTGGGTGAATTTCCTCTTTTAGCTGTTCATTTTTATCATTCAAAGATTTTTGTGAGGCAGGTATGCCTATTCCCTCTTTATATTTTAAATAATCCTCTGAAACCTTTGAAGGACCTTCGGATATCTTAGATTCATTACTAGATTCAATAATCTCCGGTTCTAGTTTTTTAACTGGCGGGACTTTTTCATCTTCTTTCAGCTTTAATTCTCCAGAAGATTCTGCTTTTGTTTGTAAACCGACTTTAACCTCAGCAACAAGCTCTGGTGTTGGCTCAATTTCTATATAGTCCTGTATTTCCTTTATTTCTTTCATTTCTTTTATCAAATTAGCTGATTTTTTAGAAGAAAGAATAACCATCCCAATATTTGCTTTAATATTTGTTAAAACTACTAAATGTGCTTTCTCAAGGCTTAAAAAAAGTGCTTTCCCTCTAACAGATTCAACGAGAACTCTTTCAATTTGCCCTTCTTTACTTAAATCGAGTAGTTTTTCTGAGGAACTGCTTATGATATTGGCCATAGATCCAAAAAGATCCACATCCTTGTATGAAAGGTTGCTGTATAAAATCTCTCCTTGATTGTCTACAACTAATGTCCCATCTACTCCAGTGATATTATTTACACTAGCTAAGGCTTTTTCTAACTTTGATTTGAGTTCGGAATCTTTCATGAGGGATACCTGCCCTTTAATAATCCTTTATAATAATTTTAAGACATAATCTTTATATTAATTAAGCTAATTCCTAACATTAATTGATATATTTATTCTCTTAACTTATAGTATAATAAATATGTATCTGCTATAAATTTTTATCAATATTCTTTTTTAAAATATATTTATTATGGCTATTTTATTATAGGGAAATTATAATAAGATTAATTTAAAATAAAAAATGGATATTACTTGATATTCTCTGTTGAAACGAGTTTGCAATGTGTAATCCATGCTGCACTCTTTTTTCCAGGAGGATAACAAGTAATTAACATTAAGCGGGCTTCTCCGCTTTGGGCAAATTTTATGGGGTTTGTTTTATAATCCCATCGAATATCCTTTCCATTAGAACTTACTTTATAGATATATTTTTTTGAAAGAATCAAATCTTCTATTATAACTTGATCTCCTACTTTTAAAGTCCCTAATTTTTTGAATGGACCAGAATATGTAGTTCTATGTCCTAATAGTCCACATTCGCCGGGTTGTCCAGGAGAAACACTTTCACTATAATGATAAACCGAGTTATATGCATTTACGGTATCAGAACGAATCCAACAATTTAGGCCTATTTTAGGAATAATTAATTTGGCAGTGTTCGAAGCATAAACACTGTTTTTAGAACTAGTATCTGGATTTAGAAGGTTTTTAGGCGCGTTTTTATAATGCTCTAAAGCTGCCTGAGAATCTTTCATTTTCTGAAATTCATAATATCCAATTATTCCAATACCTAAAGAAATAACAATACAAATCGCAATTATAGCTACGGAATAATTTTTATATTTATTCATTTTCCATTACCAAAATTTTTTTAAGCTCTTCAGCCATTAATGATCTGTAATGAGCTACTTGTTTTGGATTAGATGTCCATGCAGTAATTTTTGCTTTAACACCCACATCTGAAAGCTCTAATAACATTACTTTGGGTTTAGGTCTCTTATTTACCCATTCGAATTCGTCCAGGATTTTTTCAATATCAATAGTTAATTCTTCTAAATCAAATGTGTAGGGGATTGTAATTCCTAAATCGACTCTTCTCCGATCCATATATGTATAATTGGAGTATGGGCTGGTTGAAAAAGCTGAATTAGGTATAGTAATCACACTGTTATCTGGAGTGGTTATGGTGGTCACTCTAAAACCCACTTTGGTAACCTTTCCCTTTTGATTGGAAACGGCAATTGTATCTCCTACTTTAAAACTCTTATCTGCCAGTATAAACATTCCTGATATGAAATTGGCAATTATGTCTCTGGCAGCAAACCCAACGGCCACACCAACTATTCCTAAACTGACAGCAATACCAGTAATATCTATTCCCAGCTCTTTTAATATTAAACTAGTGGCAATGATGTAAATACTGTAGTTTATAATTTCTTGAAGAACTTGAATTACAGTAATATCAATATCCCATCTTTGGAATGTTTTTTTAAGCAAGTAATTTACCCATTTAGTTATTATTATTGTGACTATGATTGTAATGAGAATCATAACTACATCTTTAAGGTAGGGATTAATTTCCATGGGATTTCACCTTTAATACCATAAAATCTTTGGATATAATTGTATTTTCAAATATTTTTTGAGCAGTTTTTTTAAGATGATTGGATTGTTTATATCTGGTGCTTATATGGGTTAAAATTAATTTTTTTGCTTCAGATTTTTTAGCTACTTCAGCGGCTTCTTTGGCGGTAGAATGCCAGTTTTCAATAGCTTTGTTTTGATCTTCATCTCCAAATGTGGATTCATGGATTAAAATATCCGCACCTTTGGCAAGCTCAATTAAAGCATCGCAGGGTCTTGTATCTCCAGAATATACAATTTTAATACCACTTCTGCTTTTTCCCAGCACTTGCTCAGGATTAATGGTTTTATTTCCTATTTTTACTGGAATTCCATCATGTAATTTGCTAAAATCGGGGCCGGGTTCAATTCCTAACTCAATAGCTTTATCTTTTAAGAATTTAGGCTTCTTTTTTTCAATAATGGAATAAGAAAAATTAGGAACATTATGTTGAGTTTGAATGCATTCAATTTTATATTCTCTATGGTCTATTACAATTCCATCTTGCAATTCATTGAAAGTTATTTCAAAGTTCAGGGAGAAATAACCAAAGTTCATAATCGCTTCTTTTATATTTTGAATTCCGGGAGGCCCATAAATATCCAGGGGTTCTGTCCTACCTCTAAATCCCATTGATTGAATAATTCCCGGAAGTCCTAAGATGTGATCGCCGTGTAAATGACTGATAAATATTTTTTTTATTTTCATAGGACTTAATTTGAGATGGGCCATTTGGCGCTGTGTTCCCTCACCACAGTCAAATAATAAAATTTCACCAAATGCTTTTAAGGCTATAGAAGCATGATTTCGATGTTTAGTTGGTATTGCTGATGATGTGCCCAAAAAGATGAGTTCCATTTGTATCACTGATTATTAAAATTATCAAAATTATTTAATTCAATTGATTTCAATCGTCCTTTAAACTATTTGAAATCTTTTTTTTTAAACATAATATTTTCCAAAACATAAAAATATTAGATTTAATAAAATTATCATTAACTGTAATGATTTTGAAAAATATTAGACTTATTAAACTTATTATTTAATAAATAATATATCTAGTTATTATAATGTTTTGTAATTGATCTATATAGTTACATAAAATTTCTAGAAAATTCTTTTATAATAATTTTATTATCTATTATTATAATATAATTCAAGGTGATGCCCATGAAGAATGCCTTAATGCATATGATAGAAGAAGATATTGGCTTTGAAGATATTACCACTAATGCGCTTATTAGTTCTGAGGTCAATGCCCGTGCTGAAATTATTTCTCGAGTGGGGGGAATAATTGCGGGCGTTGATGTTGCTGAAACCATTTTTAATGAATTTGGGTTAAAATATTCCACTTACAAGTCAGATGGTGATTTAATACATTCTGGTGATGTAATAATGTTAATTGAAGGAAATGCACGCGTTCTTTTGAGTGTAGAGCGCACGGTACTAAATTTAATGATGAGGATGAGTGGAATTGCTACTTTAACTGCAAAAATGGTTGAAAAAGCAACGGCAGCTAATAAAAATATTATTATTGCAGGAACTAGAAAAACAACTCCTGGAATTCAATTTTTTGAGAAATCTGCCATTAAATTTGGTGGTGGGGATCCGCACCGTTTTAGATTGGATGATTGTGTCATGATAAAGGACAATCATCGGGCTATGGTAGGGGACATTTCCCAAGCCATTAAAATTGTTCGAAAAAAGGTTAGTTTTACTAAAAAAATTGAAGTTGAAGTTGAAACCCTGGAAGATGCAATACTAGCTTCTAAGGCTGGCGCAGATATTATTATGCTAGATAATATGAAACCTCAGGAAATTGAAATTATTCTAGATGAATTGAATAAACGGGGTTTGCGTGAAAATGTAATCATAGAAGCTTCTGGTGGGATAATTCCAGATAAATTATCTCAATACGCAAGTACGGGGGTAGATGTAATTTCAATGGGTTTTATTACTCATTCTGCACCTTCTATTGACTTAAGTTTGGAAATCACATTTAATGATTTATGATGAACTAATGGCTTCAATAATTAATTTTATGCATTCAAATTATTACTTTATATAATTTTTAGAAAATTTTTTCTTAGAAAAAAAATGTAAATGATTTCATTTCATTTCATTATAATGCTTTTTCACATAATATTTTAATAGATATAAGATAGGAGTATTAAAAAAATTCAAGCTAACTTGTTAAATTTAGAATACATTTATATAGTTTGGTATTTATAATTAATATTGATACTTATAGTAATAACAAAGCAGATTTTATTGAATTTAGATTCAATTAATTGTTTTTAATTGGATTGAATTTAATGAATTCTAATTTATTTTTTTGGAGAGAAATTAATATGATTGATGAGCTGAATAATATGTTAGATCAAGAGTATGATATGGATGAACTAGAAGAGGAAAATGAGGATCTTGAAAAACCTTCAGAAAATTCTGAGGAAAAATCTCAAGATTCAGAAGTAAACTCTGATGATAAAGAAGCCAATGATGAATTGGATGAAGAATCTGATGAATCTGTCGAGGGGTCCGAAGATGAATTGGATGAGGAATCCGAGGGTCTACCTTTTGCTAAAGCCGAAGTTGTTCGTCTCATGAAACAGCATTTGGACAACGACAAAATGATTCGTGAAAGGGTAAAGGTTGAAATGAACAGATTCTTAGGTGAAGTCCTAGAACGAGTTTGTGCTCAATTAAATGAATATCCTTACACCACTGTTGAGTACGAAATGTTAAAAGAGTCCATTTATCCTTATCAGAATATTTCTAGAATAAATCAGGAAAAAGAAAGGATTTTAATGCATTTGGATGCTATTAAAGCTGATTGTGATGCTTTGAGTATGGATGTTAGAAGTACTCTAAAACTAAAAGATGTTAATGAAGAAGACGAACATTTTAATCGGGTTTAATAACTATTAAACATAATTATTAAATCTTTTTCTTCTTTAATTTTATTTAATTTTTAAATATTATTTTTGTAAATTAAAAAATAGTTTGGGGGATTATTATTAATCTACTTCTTTCTGTTCAAAAGTGGCAAATCCAGTCTTTAACTCTTTTATTTCTTCTGCTTTCAACTCCCTTTTTGATGCATTTGGGTGTGCGATGAAACTCTGGCCAAAAGGATCTTCTAGTACTATTTCAACTACTTTATCTCCAGATCGAACTTTTTCTAAATTTTTCAGTATTAATTTGGCGTTTTTTTGAGATTCTTCTTCATCATCAAAAAGATTGAGGGCCGTTTTAACTGCTCCTTGGAACCGTTCTATAACTCCTTCTACGTTTGAGACATATCCTAAAGATTTAGGTCCAGGTTCTACCTTTAGTCCCAGTTCAGGAATACTTAAAGTTGCAGATTGAGATTTAACAACTCGGGCATTCAAGCTGTCCTTTTTAACTTCTATAGAATATCGAACGGGATTCTTTTGATCCAGACATATTATGTCTGCATGACGATAACCACATGATCCACATAATACCACGGATTCCATTATTTCTCCAAAATAAGGTATTTCTTCTGTCCGACTAGTTACTTCCATGCATTTTTCAGCAAAGCATACTGGACAGTCAACTTTCATTTTTTCCAATATTCTTCTCTCCTTTAGAACTTAATAGATAATTTTAAGGGGGTTATTAATTAATTCGAGATTTATTGATATTTTTTATTTGATTAGAAATTAAGCATTGGTGTTATTTTCATCACAATCATCATCATAATCTTTTTGTTGTTTAAATAGTAGTCCACTTTTATCTAAATCTTCAACCATTTTTCCTAAGGTCTCTATATCTGGCGCACATATTCTGTGGCTGTGAACATTGTTAGATAGCTCATAAAGCTTTTCCAAATCTTTCTTCCGTTTTGGGTTTTGATTTAGCTGATCAACAAATCTTTTTGCTTCCCTAGGATCATAAACATTCACTTTCCTTTTTAAAGGCTCTCCAAAGCCAGGAAGGAAGTAAGAAACATCCAATATTCTTCCACCATACTTGTTTAAGACAATATTAATCTCTTTGCTTAGATCATCTACAGAATGTTTTAGAATCATTTCTTTACAAATCTCCCTTATAATGGATAACATCCTTTTAAGTGTGCATTCAATGCTTTGATTGTTGATTACAGGGACTCCATGTTCATTGGCTTGTTCTACAAGGTAATCATGGATGATTCTGTTTTCTTTGAAATATTCCAAGTGTTTTCCGCCACGTTTTATTTTCATGGCTCTTTTCACGAATCTTTCTTTATGAACATCTTCATCAGCAGATAAAATGAAAAAATGTATAGATGCATCATTCTTGAACTTTTCAATATTTACTAATCCTGGAACCAGGTGAACTCCTTCAATCACAACGTCGTCAAAATCATCCACTGCTCTTTTTATAACTTTTTCAATTGCAGGAATTACCAAGGAGGCATGTTCTTCAAAACCTGCCTCAATCAAATCTTTTTTACTTTCTTTGAATTTGTCTTTATCTCTAATAGTAGTATATGCATCAAAAGAAGATTTGTGCAGTGCTGGTGCATATTCAGGTCCAATAATTCCTCTGACAATTTCTCTAATAAAGTCGGTTTCAATCAGATGTTTTATGCCTAACTCTTTGGCCAACTCAGAAGCTACAGTAGATTTTCCAATTCCAGAAGCACTTCCAATTAATATTACATAGGGCTTTTTCAAATTATTACTCCCCAAACTTTGATTAAAATTATTAGTATTAAATAAATAATTATTTATTACAATTACTTTAAACTTTATAATTAGTATAATTAACGATTTAAAATCAAATAAAATGAAAAATTAGCATAAAAAAGATTCAATTAAAAATAACAAATATAATGATTTAAAATAATAATTTATTAAAAAATATTTGTTATTATGTTAACAGATCTCTTACTCTTTCGGCACTTCTCCTCATTTCAATTCGGATAAGTCCCAGGTTAATGTCGACGTCAGTAATAAGAACCAAAATTCCTTCACCCGAATCGATCATCAAGGTTTTTCCTCTAGTTCCTTCAATCATTACTTGCTCTAGGGGTTCATGTTTCATTTCTTCTGCAGACCGCTCTGCTGTACCAAAAACCGCAGATGACATCGCTGCAACTAATTCAGAATCTATATCTGAAGGCACCTCAGTTTCAATAATCAAACCGTCTTTTCCTACAACCAAAGAACCATTTACCCCGTTGATCCTACCTAAATCTTTAAGTATCCTCGCTATCATTCTAATGCCTCCATCACTAAATAGATTATTTTCCTTAAAGTATATATGCTTTAATCATTTATTAATATAAATAAGAATTAATAAGTAATTAAACTTTCTATTTGATTTCATTATTATTATCTAAGGAGTGATTCTTTGTACATAGTATCTTCTGTGGAAGAACTTCAAAATCTTAATCCATTCATTGTCATAGGCTGTGGAGGTGGAGGCGAAAAATTTGCTAATTTTGAAGGTGTTGAGGCCGTTGGATTTGTAGATGACAATCCTTCCAAGCAGGGAAAACCTTTCTGTGGATTTCCAGTTTCTGCTGACTTAATTGACTTATTAAAAGAAACAGATGCCAAAAGTGTGGCCATAATGTTACCCATAGGTGCTGAGGGTTCTGCATTAAAATATGCTGTTCAAGCAATTGATGAAGGGAAAAATGTGGTTACTTCATTTCGTTCTTTGTCTGTGGCTGAAAATACATCTCTTTTGAAGTTTGCCAAGCAAAAAAATGTGTTAATTAAGGAAATAAGTCCTAGATTAGATACTATAAATAAATTATTTGGTATTGCACCAGCCAAATGTTGTGAAGTTTTACCTAAGATTAATTATCAACATAAAACTCCGGTTGTATATGTGGGTGGAACCTCACAGGAATGTGGTAAAAGAACTACGACTCGTTTGCTTGGAAAAGCTGCTATGGATGCCGGCATGGAAGTTGGTGTAATTTCAACTGATGAAATGGGATTAGAACAACCAGTAGATCTTAATTTTCGTGCAGGTAGTTTATCAGTAATGGATATTGCTTCTTCAATTATGGGTTCAATTAAATTTTTGGAAGAGGAAAAAGATCTAGATATTATTTTTGTTGAAAGCCAATCAAGCTTGACTGAGCTGGGTAATCCACATCCTAGGGGTTTATCGGCTTCTATTTTAATAGGTTCTTCACCAGAGGTTTCAGTTTTGTGTCACCGGCCAAACCACCCTTATCGACAACCTAGGGGAGTCTTGGATGAGATAAGAGCTATTGAATCTGTAGAACCCACAAAAGTTGTTGGAATTTCTCTTAATTTGAGGAATGTGGATTCAAAAGGACAAATTGAGAAATATGAATCAGAATATGGGCTCCCAACAGCTGATGTAAAAAATGGTGGCTCTTCACAGTTATTAAATGTAATTATGGATTTTTTAGGGGAGATTAAATGAAGGATATGATGGATTTTGTTAAGAAAAACCTGGGCCTAGATGAGGATGAAAAAGAAAAAGAAGATCCTGAAACAATAATTGTTCCCGAGCATTCATTTTATGAGATTATATTAATGAAAGCCAAGAACATGGATGATATTGACTATGCTATAAATCAGATATCTGAAGAAAAGAACCCTATAATTTTAGATATGAGTTATTTGGAAAATGAGTTTCCAGAGGATTTCCAGTTAGCTGGCGAAAAACTCAATGATCTACGTAAAAGAATTGGTGTAGAAGTTATACTTCTTTGTAAAAATGGAAAAAATGTTTTAATTATTACTCCTCCTGAAATAAAACTTATACGGAAAGATTAAAACATGTGGTGACTTTGAATGTTTTAACATTCAAGTTAATGATTTAAATTCTTAATGGGGGGATTTATATTATTTATTTAATTCTCTCCATATATATGGGGTAGAGAAATGGAATTACCAATTACTAAACCTTCTCAGGTTTCTTATGCAGATGAGCTTGAATTTTCAGATCTTATGGAAAAAATGTATGAAAAAAGCTATGATGGATTTATTCGTATTACACATGGTTCTGAAGAGGGTTATATTCTTTTTGAAGATGGGAACATTATTGCAGCTTCCTATGATCGTTTTTTAAAAAATGAAGCTGTGGACAAAATAAAAAAAGCTATGGAAAAAAGCGATAGTTTAATTGAAGTTTTTGATTTGAAACCATCTCAAATAATCTATTTGCTGGACTTAAATAAGGCCTATAAAATTGAAAAGGAACAATCTAGTCCAAAATTGGTATCTTCTGAAATGGAAGATGTGGCTAATCCCGATGATTTGGATTATGGTTATGATGATGGATTATTCAATCCTAAAGAGGCTAGTTATCGTCAGCCAATTGTTAAAATTGAAGCAGAGGAAAGGGCCGAATATGATCGAAAACAAGATTTTGCTAAAAAACCTGTAGCAGAGTCTGTGGTTGAGGCGGAGGTTGTTAAGGAGCCT
>CAYUFT010000014.1:0-19684 GCA_964444115.1 uncultured Methanobacteriaceae archaeon | reverse complement strand
GTTGTTGAGTCTGTGGTTGAGGCGGAGGTTGTTAAGGAGCCTGTTGTTGAGTCTGTGGTTGAGGCGGAGGTTGTTAAGGAGCCTGTTGTTGAGTCTGAACCTGAATTAGATGTTGATGAAATTGAAGAAGAAGCAATTCCTATTGATCGTGAGGAGCTCATGAAAAAATATGGGTTAAAAGATATTCAGGAAGAAGAGGTGGATAAGGTTCTAGATACCTACAAAGGTGGTACTGTCAGCAGTGGTGACTTGGAAAAGATTGAACTGACCTTAATGAATAGAATAAAACAATCTGTTATGGCTGTGCCTAAAATTAAGGGTACTGAGGTCATGGTGTTCTTAGAGAACACACGTGAATTAGGAGGCAAAATAAAAATAATATCTGAATATGAAGGAAAAGGCCTTTTTTCTAGAATTATGGGTGAATCTAAAGTTATCGACAACTTAAAATATCAAGTTTTAGATATTGTAGAAATGGAAATACGTAAAAGTTTTAGAGAGTATCCACAAATTGTAGAGAATTTTGATATTAATATTGAAATTGTTAACTAAATATCTAATAATTTAAAAGATTTTATTATATTATTTTTATATTTCAGCTGATTATTTCGAATTTTTATTTAATATGCATTGATTTTTTGCTTTTGAATTGTTTATTTCTAATAAGGACCTAATTTATAGATGACTATTTAAGTATTGAGATATCAATAAATTTATTATAATATTATTATAATGATTTCAAAGTTATTTGAATTCACAAATATTTATGAGAGAGTAATTTCAGGAGGTATTAAATGACCAGGGTTATTACTGTTGCTTCAGGTAAAGGAGGGGTTGGTAAAACAACCATTACTGCCAACCTGGGAGTTTCACTATCTACTTTTGGGGAAAGTGTGGTGGTTTTAGATGCAGATATTGCAATGGCGAATCTGGAACTTATTTTAGGTATGGAAGGAAAATCAGTAACTTTACATGAGGTACTGGCTGGTGAAGCATCAATAGAAGATGCTATTTATGAGGGACCTAGCGGGGTTAGAGTTGTACCGGCAGGTATATCGTTAGAGGGCCTTCGAAATGTTAAATTAGACCGTTTAGAAGATGCATTATCTAGATTAATGGAAGGTACTGATATTTTATTAATTGATGCGCCTGCAGGATTAGAAAAAGATGCACTCGCAGCACTAGCTGCTGCAGACGAGCTTTTATTAGTCACTACTCCGGAAGTACCATCTATAAGTGACGCACTCAAAACTAAAATTATTGCCACAAAATTAGGTGTGAATATTATTGGGGTTATAATTAATAGGGAACAGCATGATAAGACCTTTTTGACTGTTGATGAGGTTGAGACGATTTTAGAAGTTCCAGTAATTGCAGTAGTTCCGGATGATCACGAAGTGAGTAGGGCTGCGGCTTTTGGTGAACCAATTGTTCTTAAAAATCCGAAATCTCCTACATCTAATGCTATAATGAAATTAGCCGCAGATTTGATTGGAGAACATTACCACCCAATAGAACCAGATAAAAAAGGTGTTATTATCAAGTTAATTGATGGTTTAATGGGCAGAAGATAATATTAAATATTTTAAATCATCTTCTTTTATTTCTTTTTTATTTTGGGATGTTTATTATTAGTTTTCAGGTGTTAATTTTGAAATTAGACGTTGTTTCAGTAGGTACTTGCAATATGGATTTTATTTTAAAAGTTCCACAATTTGTTGAAATGGATGGAGAAATGTATATTGAAGAAGTTAAAAAGATCCCCGGAGGATCGGCCTTAAATTTTGTAATAAAAACTTCTTTAAATGGCCTAAATTCGGGAATAATTGCTAAAATCGGAAATGACCATTATGGTGAAATTATACTTGATAAACTATCTAAAAGAGGTATTGGGACTTCCAGGATAGAAAAAATTGATGATTCTACTGGTATGGCTTTTATCAGTGTTGATGGTAGTGGTAAAAGATCTATTTACTCATTCATGGGAGCAAATGAAGAATTAAATCTTTCTAAAGAGGATTTTGAGTATATAAATTCTGCTAAAATTACTCACTTAAGCGGAACTTATTGGGAAGTTGCTTATGCTGTAGCAAAACATTCAAATACACTATCTTTCGCACCGGGTGCCTTACTTTCTACTTTTGGATTGGATAAATTAGAGCCAGTTTTATCTAATACTGACATATTATTCTTAAATGAAAAAGAGGTTAAAATATTAACTGGTTTGGAATTAAATAAAGGAATAGATCTTTTAATTGAGAATGGCATCCCCTTAGTACTAATAACGCTGGGTGATAAAGGAGCTATTTTATGCAATCAAAAAGAGATAATTAAATTTCCCGCTAAAAGTGTTCAGGTAGTAGATACTACTGGGGCGGGTGATAATTTTGCAGCGGGGTTTATATCGCAATGGTTTAAGAAAAAATCACTAAATTCATGCTTAAAACTTGCCACTTCATCTGCAGCCGATTGTATTTCTAAATTGGGGGGCACATAAAATTTTTAAGTTAAATTGGGATTACTCAGTTTAATTTTTTTCATAATTGTAATTAATTATTCAAATTAATATAATTCTGAATAATAAAATATATGAACTCTTCTTTTTTATAATTTCTTTTTTTCTTAATTAAATATTGAAAAAGGCCGAAGCATTTTTTTCAGATACTTTTGCAATATCTTTTTCCTTAAAATCAGCTAATCTCATTTGATGGACAGTCTTTGAAACAGAAAGTGGATCCGAAGGTGAAGAACTTATGTCACTATTTAAAACAAACTTGTCAGTTCCATAATCTTGTAATAGATTTACTGCTTCTTGGGGAGTCATTTTTCTGGGTTGAACTGTAAGGCCCAGAGTGAATTCTTGATCAATGAGGTCATTTATTATATTAAAATCTACATGGTCAATTATAACGAGTTTAGGGTCGATATTCTCTAAAATAATCTTTTTAGTGGTTTCTGTTACTTCTTTTTTGTTTGTTCGGGGGGTATGTACAATTACTTTAGCTTTTAAATCATCTGCAATTTTCAGCTGTTTGATAAAAACATTTATTTCTTCGGTAGAAGTGGTTTCCAATCCAATTTCGCCAATAGCAACCATTAAATTATTTTGAAGTAGGTTTGGTAAAGCTTGAATTATAAGATCATAGTTTTTGGAGATGCTTCGGGGATGTAAACCCAGGGCAACATACAACTTCAATCCATTTTCGCCAGCCCTTTTAATATCATTACTTACAAGTCTATGGAAATGATCAAGTACTACTTCTGATGTCGTCATTCTTAGGGGATCATGGGCGCAAGTTATGGCCTTATCTATTCCAGATATTGCCATTTTTTCAAAATCTTCATAAGGTCGCGTATCTGCATGTATATGTGCATCTATCATGGTGTCACCATTTTTAGTTAATGAAATATATTAAACTGTTAATTTTCTACTAATCTTTTTAAGTAAGTAACATACAAATATAGTTATTCTAATAGGGGGAATAGTCCGATGAGAAATCTTTTTGAGTTACACGATTACGTTCAAAACGACTTGAAATTCATGGTTAAATCTAAAATTAGGTTAAAAATCATGTTTAGCCTTTTAGAAGGTCCTAAATCTATGAAAGAAATAAATGAGGCGCATAATTTAAGTTTTGCAACCATTTCTAATAATATGAAGCACCTCCTTGAAGAAAATTTAGTGCGGAAAGTGAATAATACCTTTGAACTAACGCCTTTTGGTAAGTTAAAGTTGGATTTTATTATTGATTTCCATCAATCAGCTATTTTTTCAAATAGGTTTGAAGATTTATTATTAAATCATGATATTAGTGGTGTTCCTGATTTTCTAATTCAAGATATGAGTGTATTTTCTGATTCGGAACTTGTTCAATCAACTCCGGCGGATATTTATAAAACTCATAATACTTTTAAACATCTTTTAACTGAATCAAAAGAAATATTTGGTGTTTCTCCTATTTCACATCCGGATTATACTGAATTATTTCAAAAACTACTTAAATCAAATGTAAAAGCCTGTTTAATTCTTACAGATGATATAATTAAGAGAACAGTCACTACTGCTGATTTGAAAACATTAACTAATTCTATTACTAATAGAAATCTTGAACTTTGGCGGTATTCTGGTGAATTAAAAATAGCATTTACTGTGGCAGATAATTTTGTTTCATTAGGACTTTTTAGTGATGATGGATCTTATGATCAAAATCGAGATTTAGTGAGTAAAAAAAAAGATGTGATTGATTGGACAAAAAGGTTATTTGATTATTATTATCAAAGGTCAGAAAAAGTAGGAATTAGTAATCTGGCAAAGATCATGGTTTCATAGGGGGAAATATATTGTTGATAGATGAGTATCCTTATTTAGAAAATCAACCCGATGATATAAAGTTTTTGGTAGTATCCAATGTCAGAACGAAAATTTTGCTTAGTTTGTATGATGGTCCTAAAAAATTGGCATATTTAAGAGAAAAAACTGGAATTGCTTCTTCTACAATAATCCATGGTTTAGGACAACTTGAAAATAAGAATTGGATTAGGCGTAGGGGAGATAATTCTTACTTAACTTCTAAGGGAAAAATTATTCTAGTAAATCTGATAAAACTTATGGAAAAATTGGAAACTATAAATAAGCAACATACTTTCTGGAAAAATCATAATTTAGATGGAATACCTGTAAAATTGCAAAAAGATATTCATGTATTTAATGAATCTTATTTAGTTGAAGTGACTCTGGATAATTTAGAAGAACCATTTACCAGATACTTGGAAATGTTATCCAATGCAAGTAATATATGTGCAGTGTTACCGGTTTGTTTTTCAAGACATACTGATGCCATTCAAAGGATTTTAGTAAATGGTGGATTTGTAAAAATAATTCTTGATAAAGTTATTTTAAAGCAGTTTATAGAACAATTTAATAGTTCCGATGTGTTAAAATTTGTTAAATTAGGTAGTTTAGAAATATGGGTAGTTCTGGATAATTTGGAAGTTGCTTGTGTTGTATCTGAAAATTTTACTTCTCTAGGATTATTTTTTGAAAATGGGGTTTATGATACTTCTTGTCTATTGATGGGCCATAATAATTCCGTTTTAGATTGGGGAAATAATCTGTTTCAATATTACCAAAATATTGCTGAAAAGATTGATAAAAATGATATAAAACAGATGGACCCATGGATTAAAATTTAATAGAATTTGAATCTGTAAAATTTAAATTAAACTAATAAATGGTAAATTAAACAATTATTTATAATAAACGTAGATAAGTAAAAATTAAAATAAAATTTAAAGAGCTTAAATTCATGATAGCTCTTTAAATTCTTTTTTTGAAGTCAAAAGATCTGAAATAATCTCTGGAACACTTTTTAGAGGGATTCTGTATTGTTTGGTATCATCTCTATTTCTAATAGTAACTGTTTCATCTTCCAATGATTCATGATCCACGGTTATGGCAAATGGAACACCAATTTCATCAGATCGAGCATATCTTCGGCCAATAGTTCCTGAGGAGTCGTATTCAGCTATGAAACCATTAGATCTTAAATTATCTTTTATTTCTAAGGCGATTTTTGCCATTCCTTCTTTACTTACCAGTGGAAAAACACTTACTTCTACCGGAGCAATGTCTTTGGCCAGTTTGAAGTATGACCTATCCTCTTCTTCCTGGAATGAGTGCAGTAAAAGTGAATAGACAATTCTATCTATGCCAAAAGATGGCTCAATAACATGAGGGAATATCTTTTCCCCTCTAATTACTTCATCTACTTCTTCGAAATTCACGTGTTCTGGCAGTATTTCATAAGTAGAATCGAGTTCGACCTGGAAGCTACCCTTTTCCTGGAATGATTTCCCAATTTCTTCTGCACTGGAATCTTCTAAGACTTTCATTAATTTAGGAGCGGCCCCTTTAAAGGCCGGGCCAAATATACTCATATTAGGCTTAGCAAATGTCTTTTTAACTGCCTTTGGTTCATTATATTCAATGAAAACCCGCAGATCTTCGCTGCTGTGTTCACTGTGTGATTTTAAATCATAATCAGTCCTATCAGCAATACCAATTATTTCCACCCAACCATAATTATCGGTTTGAACCTCTACATCCCAGCAATCGATTGCATAGTGGGCCATTTCACTTGGAAGATGTTGTCTGAATCTTAATGCATTGTCGGGTATTCCTATTTCTCTTAAAAATTTCTGAGCCAAATAAAGCTGGTATATTAACATTTCACTGGAAACAATTTTATTATTCATTGCTTCCTGAGCTGTGACGTTTAATGGTTCTTCAGTGGCTAATTGACAGTCTGAAGAATACAAACTCAGTTTTTCAGACTTTATTTGGGAAAACTTAGGGTGAGTTTTATCTTCAGGATTTACAAAGATCTCTGCTTCGGCTTGGGTGAATTCTCTAAGCCTGATTACGCCCTGTCTTGGAGATATCTCGTTTCTATAGGCTTTACCTAATTGAACTACACCAAAAGGCAGTTTATTCCTGAAAAACCTTAAAAGTCTTTTAAATGGAATGAAAATTCCCTGAGCTGTTTCAGGCCGCATATAACCTGTTTTTTTGCCCTTTGCCCCAATTAATGTTTGGAACATTAGATTGTAACTCCAAACATGAGTAAGATGGCCACCACACTTAGGACACCTTATTTCATTTTCAGAGATAATTTCGGTAATTTTTTGATTTTCCAGGCCTTCTACTTCTTGTCCAATGGCTTCTTTTACTATATGGTCTGCCCGATAAACATCCATACATTCTTTACATTCAGTCATAGGGTCTGTGAAGTGATCAACGTGTCCAGATGCTTTTAAAGCCTCTTCAGGCATGATGGTGGGGGATTCAATTTCATAAAAACCTTCCCCGACTACGTAATAGTCTCTCCATTTTTGCATTACATTATTTTTTAAAACTGCACCTAATGGGCCGTAATCAACAAAACCGGATACACCGGAGTATATTTCGAATGATGACCATAAAAATCCTCTCTTTTTGGCTACATTCATGACATTTTCATGTTTTATACTAATCATCTCCTAATGAATTTGATAAATTAAAATTTTTATTTTAATAAATAATTATTTAGATTTTTAGCCCTTAATTTTCTAAATTGGATTATTTATGATAATCATATCGTAATCAGAGCTTATTATTCTTTAATTCATAATCGTGCTTTATTCTACTTGATTCTGGTCGTGTTTGACCCATATACTTACTATCTCTATCTGGATGCCCATAAGGTTTGTTTGCTGGTGAGGTCATAGTTTCAAAGACTATCTGACACACTCTCTGACCAGGGTACAGTGCTACTGGCATTTTACCAATGTTGGATATCTCTAAAGTAATTTTACCGTGAAAACCAGGATCTATATAACCTGCAGTTACATGCATGGTTATCCCTAATCGTCCCATGGAAGAACGACCCTCTACACGGGCCACCAGATTGTCTGGTAAATGGACAGTTTCAAAAGTCGTGGCCAGTGCAAATTCTCCAGGATGTATAATAAATGGTTCGTTTTCATCAATATGGAATGATTCCATGTAAGAATCCATGTCGGACTTATCTTTAGGATCTATAAATGGCTTTCTAATTATTTTAAACCCCTTAAACTCACTTCCAATTCTTAAATCAACAGAAGAAGGTTGAATCTGTCTTTCAGGGTCTTCCAATGGATCAATTAATATTAAATCATCTTCTAAATACTTTCTTATATCACTGTCACTTAGAATTGCCATTTTTCGCCCTCTTGTCTTTTTATGTTACTAATCCTTTTATTTGAGTTTAAATAGTTCAATTTATAATAATCCAATAATAGTTTAACTATTCAATTTATGTATTGAATTTAAGATTAGATATTTCAATTTCATATGTTTTATATTTTTAAATAGTGAAATTTTTATAAATAAATTCTGTGTAAATTTTTATATTTGAAAAATAATTAGCTAAAATCAATAACATATTTCAATTTAAACAATATTTATTAATCTCTTATTTTTCATCGGATTTATTGGTTAAAAATTATTTACTTATCTTTATTTATTTGTTTTCAGCTTTTTTTTTAAATATTAGGATTTACCAGGCTTTTTAAATTCAATTTCAGAAATATCACTAACGATGTTAGGGATTCCAGAGCTATTACCCACCCCAATTATTAATATATTTGATCCTTCTGGTGAACGTAGAATTGATTTTTTAAGGATATTTATTGCCATTTGGGAGCTTTCTGCAATTTCTTCACTCATTTGACTTATGGCCTCTTCAGGGCTCATTTTTATTACAATGGCGTCAATTTTAATATCATTTGAAGTTGCTTTTTCTTCTATTAACCATTTTTCTATGCCTAAACCACCTATAACTACTCCAATTCCTTCTGCTAGTCTTCCAGTCTTTTCCCCTTCAAGCTTGGTCGTCGCATCTAAACTGATAATTCGATTTATATTATTTTTTTCAATAATTTCAGTCGCTATTTTTCCCACAGGACCCACTCTTGCGCCGGGCCCTTTAGCTCTAAGAATAGTTAATTCACGACCTTTAAATTTGTGATTTGAAGAAATCATATCTCCTAAATCATCTAAATCACTTTCATGATTACTGGAATTAAGATTATCAATGAATCTTCCAGCAACCAGGGGCCCAATTCCATCTCCAATGGGTAGACCTTCTGAAAATGATTTAGTACCTTCAAATTGAGCTTTAACTAGTTTCATAAGTATGGGAAGACTCATTTGGAGAGATAACATAAGTTGGAGGTTTCCTGTTTTCCGGGCCAATTCCATATTATGTTTAACCAATTTGCTTACAGCATTAAGGCCAATAGTAGCTTTTATAACCATAATTATATTTGATTTAGTTTCCTCATCGACTTCAGGAGCAATTTCATAGGCCATATCTTTAAAACGGTCTTCTCCTAACTCTAAAATTTTATCAAACTTTTTTACCAGGCCTTGCGGATCTAAATTCATCGGGGGGACTATAAAAAATTCAATAAATCTATCTACAGGGTCCTCTGGATCTTTCAGTGGATTTTCCTGTTCTTTGGAAATTCTTACCAAGATACTCTTTGCTTCTTTCACTATGGATTCCAATTCATTAACAGTTCTATTTATGGATGAAATCATTCTTAATCGCATAATTTTAGGTAAAAAGAATAATATGATTACAAATGCCAATATTCCTGCTAATTCTAATGGCCCTAGTCCAAATATCATTTTTATCCCCTTAATTTTAGAATATGCAATTTTGATAATGTTTTAATCTTTTTTATTCAAAATTAAATTCAATAATTTAAATTTATTATTTATCTAATTAATTTATTAATACAGTTATATTAGCTTGAATAAAATTTAGAATAAGATTTTATATAAATTTATTCCATTTTACGATTTATTCTTCTTAAAATGCCTTTAAGGGTATGAGCTTCTCTTCCCGTAATAAAAGCACGGCCTAAAATGTTTTTAAAAGTTTTAGTACCATTTTTCTTTTTGTGCTGTGGAATATCCAATTTTCCCACGACTTCTTCCATTTCTTCTATTAAATATTCCTTTTCGCTTAGAGATGCCTCTTCTAGGCCTTCTACATTAAATTCATTTCTATTTTTGAATATTTCATAGAAAATAATGGCAGCAGCATGGGTTATATTCATAATGGGATAAATTTCGTCTGTGGGAATGCTTACTACTGCATCACAAATTTCTATTTCATCATTATATAATCCATCACCTTCTCTTCCAAATAAAAATGCTATTTTACCTTCCGTACGTATGGATTCGGCGAGCTGCTGTGGTTTTAGGGGAATACGTGATAATTTGTAACTTCCACCAGGAGTTCCAGTAGTGCCGATTATGAAATCTATCTGTTTTGCTTCAAGTAAATCTGGAATAGATTTGTGAATTTCAGCGTGTTCTACCAGTTCACGTGCGTGCATGGCCTGAAAATAAGCTTCTTTTTTCAAATCGCATGGATTTACAAGAATTAAATTATAAAGACCAAAATTTTTCATAGTTCTGGCTAAAAAACCAATATTTCCGGGAGATTCTGGTTCTACAAATACCACGTAGATGTTATCTTTTAAAAAATCTTTTTTTTCCATTTTATCTCCTAAAAATAACTAAAAAATAGTTAATCAATTAATGAATAATGATAATAGTTGGATTAATTGTTATTTGGGTAAATGAGTTTATAAATTCTTCAAATCCTTTTTCAATTATTTTCATAAATCATTTCAATCAATCACTTATTTTCAATTTTTATCAATCCGAGATATAGGCCATATCTAATAATTCCAAGATATTTAGAACCTTTATATGGTCCAATCCCTCTTTCTTAAGCGATTCTTGGATATGTATTTGGCAGAAAGGACATATGGTAACTACTGCATCTACATCCAGTTTTCCAATCATTTTTGCTTTTTTCTCACCTAAAGCAGATGCAATTTCAGGTTTTCCAGATTTAACTCCTCCTCCAGAGCCACAACACTGGTTGGGTTCCTCCATTTCAATGAATTCTAAACCTTTAATTTTGTTTAATATTTCCCTGGGCTGTAAGCGGATTCCCTGACTTCTAGAAAGGTGGCAGGGGTCATGATAGGTTACTTTCATGTTAACTGGCTTTTTATTGATCATATCTAACTTATCAACAAGGAACTCGCTAATATCCATTACATTAAATTCAGCACCGAATTTAGGGTAATCTTTCTTTAGTGTGGCCCCGCATCCAGCACAAACAGTGATTATGGTATCATAATTACTCAGTGCCTTCTTATTTTGTTCTACCAGATTTTCAAGTGCATCTAGTTGCCCGGTTCTTATCATAGGGGAACCACAGCAGACTTGATTTTTAGGAACATCTACCTTAATTCCATTTTCTTGGAGAACTTTTAACAGAGCGAAACCAATTTTGGGCATTCTATAATCCACGAGACAACCTGTAAAGAAGGCTATATTTGGTTGACATTTAGAATTCAGGGATTTATCAGAATCTTGAGCTTTGTTGGAGTTTGATCTGGTAGCTGAATCATTTACGGCCTTTATGAAACTTTCTCCTAGAGGATCTACTGATCGACCTGTTTCCATGATTGTCTGCTTAAGTTTCTTATGAGGTTCCAGCGGCCCCACATCTTCCCTACAAGCAATGGCCCTTAATTTTTCAATGGCATCTCCTGGAATGCTGATTTCTTTTGGACAAACTTCAGCACACTTTCCACAAGTGGTACAACAATATAGTCCTTCATCAAACCCATCTAATGCTCTGTCTCCAGTGTCTCTAGGATCTAAAGCAAATTTAGATAAAGATCTCATGAAATATGGTCCTGCATATTCTGAACTCTCTTTTATTACGGGACATGCAGATAAACAGGAGAAGCATTCAATACAACTCCTTAATTTTTTGGAATCAACACATTCCTCAGCAGGAATGATTTCAGGACATGTCCGAGGTGAATCACTGCTTAAAGATTTATCTTTACACTTTTCTAAAAAAAGCCTCATTTTTTCAGCTTTTTCTTCTATTTCCGTCCGATCAACAATAAGATCCTTCATAACTGGAAAATCTAAAGGTTCTATGATAGAATCTGGCTTAATTTCGGCTTTACATGCCAAGACAATATTCCCATCCATTTTTAAAGCACATGAGCCACATTGGCCGGCTCTACAGGAGCTTCTAAATGCAAGATTAGCATCATAATGGTCGTTTATAAAATTGAGGGCGTCCAGTACCTTCATTTTTTCTTTTTCTTCTATTTCATAAGTTTCCAGATGGGAATCAGAATCTACTCCCGGATCAAATCTTAAAACCTTGATTATTATCATTTTTATCTCCAGTTAATGCTCTAAATTAACTTAAACGTGATTCTATTTTTTAAAATTTATTGATATTTAGAATAATTGTATTTAATTGCTTATTGTAATTAAATCGTAAAAACAGCAATATTTGATATTTATAATTAATTTTAATATCTATTTTCCAATATTTATTTTATTTAATTATTAGTATCAAATAATATTATATTTTTCATTCTTTCAGATTAATATATTTAAAATAATATTGGGCCATATATAATATAAGATTTTGGAAACTGGAAAAATTGAATAATCTGATTCTAATGTAATTCATATCTGGTGTAATAACAATTAATGTAGCAAATTGATTGAATTGATGACTAATGAAAATTAATTAATCAATTCTTTAAGCATAATTTTTAGCCACCGATTTTAATTTAATAGCATTTATATATTTGAGAAGATAATTTTAGAAATAAGATAAATATCTGAATATGCACTTTTAATAGATTTTTGAAATAATGTTCAATTAATATTGTAAAATATCGCGTTTTTTCCATAAATTAGTCAATTAATAAATTAAATTACAAAATTAGCAGATAATAACTATATTTTATTAAAAACGATTAAGGTGATTTAATGAATCTCAAAGAGATCGTCCAAGGTAAATCTGGAGAAAAACTGTTTTTATTGGGTAATGAAGCAGCGGTAAGGGGGGCATTGGAGGCAGGAATTTCAGTAGCTGCTACTTATCCTGGCACTCCTTCTTCCGAAATTGGGGACGTATTTTCAAAAATAGCAAATGACGCTGGTGTTTACTTTGAATTTTCTATCAATGAAAAAGTGGCTATGGAAGTTGCTGCGGCTGCCGCGGTTTCAGGTGTTCGTTCATTTACTTTTATGAAACATGTTGGATTGAATGTAGCCTCTGACTCATTTATGAGTGTAGTCTATACTGGGGTTAGGGGAGGAATGATTATTCTCTCTGCAGACGACCCTTCTATGTTCTCATCTCAAAATGAACAGGACAATAGGCATTATGCGCGACTGGCTAATTTGCCTGTTTTAGAACCTTCTAATCCTCAGGAAGTCAAAGACTTCATGAAATACGGTTATAGGATTTCAGAAGAGTTCTCAATTCCTATTTTGCTAAGGACTACGACTAGGGTTTCCCATATGAGGGGAATTGTAGAATTAGAAGATATTCCACAATCTAAAAGAAAGAATACTGAAATTAAGGGATCGAATAATTCTAATCCTAAAGGATTCTTCCATAAAAATCCATCACAGTTCGTACCTGTCCCTGCAACGGCCAGAATCATGCACAAAGAATTAGTGGAAAAGATGGAAAACCTTCTAGAAGTTTCCAACAATTCTGATTTAAATATAATTTATTATCATGGACAAGTGATTAAAAAAGACTCAGATTCAAATTTAGATTCAGATTTCGACTTTAATGGAGCAAATTTAGGTATAATTGCTAGTGGTAGTGCATTCAATTATGTTTTTGATGTAGTAGAAGAAATGGGTCTTAATATTCCTTTATTAAAACTTGGATTTACTTATCCTTTTCCTAAAGATATTATCTTAAAATTTGCTCAGAATTTGGATAAATTGCTGGTTGTTGAAGAAGTCGATCCTATAATGGAAAATGAAATATTAAAGATTTTAGGAAGCGAAGGACTTTGTAGAGAAGTTCATGGGAAGTTGGATGGGTCATTACCAGTTATTTATGAATTTAATCAAGATATTGTTAAAGAATCACTAAATAACGTTTTAAATTTGACTGAAGGTCAAAGTGAAGCTCAAGATTCTAATTTTAACTCCACTGAAAATAAAGTTTCAGATGATTTAGCACTCCCTAATCGGCCACCTACGCTCTGTCCAGGATGTCCACATCGGGCTGTTTATTATTCTATAAAAAAGGCCCGTGAAAATCTTGATATAAATGAGGAAGATTTAATTTTCCCCACGGATATTGGATGTTACACTTTAGGAATTGAATCCCCTTACCAGGCAGCAGATTATCTTTTAGCCATGGGATCAAGTATAGGAACCAGTTGCGGATTTTCAAAAGCTACTAATCAGAATATTGTCTGTTTTATTGGTGATTCTACCTTTTTCCATTCTGGAATCCCACCGCTCATTAATGCGGTTCATAATAAGCACAATTTCGTGCTAACTGTTCTGGATAATCGTACTACGGCCATGACTGGAGGTCAACCAAACCCGGGTCTTCCTATTGATGGAATGGGGGAAGTTGCACCGGAAATTTCCATAGAAAACATGGTTAAGGCTACTGGAGCTGAATTTGTAGAGACTGTTAATCCTTTGAGTATTAAAAAGACGGTGGATACTTTTGAGCGAGCATTAAAATATAATGGTGTAGCAGTAGTAATTTCCAGATACCCTTGTGTGTTAATCAAAAATAAAGAAACTTCTAAAAAGGCAAGTAAAAAAGCAGTAATGGCAGTTGATTCTGAAAAATGCAGTCAATGCATGGAATGTATTTCTAAAATGGCCTGCCCAGCGATCTATGAGACTGAGGCCTCCGGGGAGCAATCCATAGAAATTGATGCCATGGCCTGTAAGGGATGCACAGTTTGTGTCCAAATGTGTCCAGAAAAAGCTATTAGGGTCCGGAAGTGATTTGTATGGATAAATGTAACTGTAATAATAAGTTAAACAGTGATCAATGCGGTAAATCCGAGTTTAAAAATGATAATATTAATAACGCTCTCAATTACAAATCTCTCAATAAATTCCGGGATTCAAATGCTATATTAAACTCTTCAACTTATGAATCACCATATAATATTTACATCTGCGGCGTAGGTGGCCAGGGGATTATAAAAACATCAATTGTCATTGGTGAGGCAGCTATTGCTGGAAAAAATGGTGTGGTAATGAGTGAAATTCATGGAATGGCCCAGAGAGGCGGAGTTGTTTCAACAGAACTTAAAATTGGCAATTCCAAAAGTTCTATTATTGAGGAAGGCAAAGCTGATCTTTTACTGGCATTTGAACCACTGGAAGCTGTTCGTGCAGCACCCAAAGCAAATAAAAATACAGCCATAATTTTCAACACATCTTCCATTATGCCTTTTAATATATCGGCCAGTGAAAATCATTATCCTGAACTTTCGAATATCATTGAGACTTTGAAGTCTAAATCAAATCATGTCTTTGCCCTTGATGCAGAAAAAATTGCTAAAAAAGCAGGACACATTCTTTCTTTGAATATGGTGCTGTTAGGGGCGACTACGGCAGTTAAAGGATTCCCACTAAAAAAAGAATTGATATTAAACTCTATGAGAGATAATTTGCCTGAAAAGAGTATTCCAATCAATATGAAGGCATTTGAAGATGGATTTTACTTTGTTAAGTCTAATATTGATGGAATTAACTAAATCAGTATTAAAATCTAAATTAATATTCTTCATTAATTGATTCAATATTTTTATTTTTTATCCATATTTATTTATTTTAAAAGTAGAAAACAGAAAAAAATTAGCAAAGAAAAAATAGAATAAAAAAATAAATATTAAAGTTTGTTAACGTCTTCGGCAGACATTATTTTAATGTTTGACTCTTCTAAAGCAGCAATACCTTCATCTATATTCTCTGTTTTTATTACTACAATGGCCTTGTCTTCATTTTTCTCTACAAAGGCGTAAAGATATTCTACATTAATCTGAGAACCGTATAAAATGCTTAATATGCTGTCCAGGCCTCCTGGCTGGTCAGGAACTTCCACAGCAATTACTTCGTTGACTTTAACCACAAAATTATTTTCTTCCAGTTTTTCCTGAGCTTTTTCTGGTTCCGGAACTATTAATCGGAGAATACCGAATTCAGATGTGTCTGCTATGGAAAGGGCCCTTATATTGGTATTGGCCTGGGAAAGAATGCTTATAGCTTTTTTTAATCTCCCTTCTTTATTTTCAAGAAATATAGAAATCTGTTTTAATTTCATTTAATCCCCTCGTATATATATTAAATAAATATTAATCAAAATTTCGCTTATCTATCACTCTTACTGCTTTTCCTTCACTTCTAGGTAAACTTTCTGGTTCTACTAGAGTAACATTAACTCTTAGGCCAATTTCACTATGGATATAAGACTCTATCATCTTTTTTACTTCTTCTATATGTTTCACTTCATCAGAAAAGAGAGCGGATGAGGCTTCTACTTGAACTTCTAATTCATCTAAGTGTTCGGGTCTAGTCACAATGATTTGATATTGGGGGTGTAGGCCTTCTATTTTGAGCAAGGCCTTTTCTATTTGTGATGGGAATACAATAACGCCCCTGATTTTCAGCATGTCATCTGTACGACCAGTGATTCGGTCCATTCTTACTTGGGTACGACCACAATCACATTTTTCCCTTCGCAAAGCAGTTATGTCTTTTGTTCTAAAACGAAGAATAGGCATTCCATCTCTGGTGAGTGTAGTTAAAACCAATTCTCCTTTTTCACCTTCACCTAGAGTTTCTTGAGTTTTAGGATCTATTACTTCTGGATAAAAGTGATCTTCAAAAATATGCAATCCATTTTTTGCTTCACATTCCTGAGCCACACCAGGGCCAATAATTTCAGTAAGTCCGTAAATATTCAAAGCGCTGAGGCCTAAACGATCTTCTATAGCATTTCTCATTTCTTCAGTCCACATTTCTGCACCAAAGACTCCGGCCTTTAAATTGAGATCTTTTATTTTAACTCCATTTTTTTCCAGAACTTCGGCCAGATACAGTGCATAAGATGGTGTACAAGTTATTATACTGGTTTGAAAGTCTTGCATAATTTCTATCTGTCTCTGGGTGTTCCCTGCAGATATAGGGATAACTGTGGCCCCTATAGTTTGGGTTCCATAGTGAACACCTAATCCTCCGGTGAAAAGCCCGTAACCATAACAATTTTGTATTTTGTCTTTCTTACCAGCACCAGCCATAGTAAGTGCCCTTCCCATGACTTCTCCCCAGATTTCCAGGTCTTTTTGGGTGTATCCTGATACAGTTGGCTTACCTGTTGTTCCAGAGGAGGTGTGGACCTCTATTATTTCTTCTTCAGGAACGGCAAACATTCCAAAAGGATAAGCATCCCTTAAATCAGTTTTGGTGGTAAATGGTAGCTTTTCAATATCTTTTAAAGTTTGAATATCTTCTGGTTTGATATTCAATTTATCAAAACGATTTTTATAATAAGGAACATTTTCATAGGCCCTTTTAACCACTTCTTTTAATAATTTTAGTTGTAATTCTTCTTTTTCTTCATTGGACATGCATTCGGCTTCTTTGTTCCATATCATGTTATCACTGTGCTTATTTTTTTGGATCCAACTGATTAATGAATTGGCATAAATCCAATACAATATTTTCTCAAATATTTTATTTTATTATTCTAATTTGGAATTAATTTAAATTCTAAATTTTTATTATTGAATCTTATATTTACTTATTTATAATTAGATTTAATGATCTTAAAAAAATATTTGGGAATTTTTAAATAATATAATTGTTTAGATAGTAATGAATTTAATAATTCTTTCGAATTTCAATTTTGGAGGTTAAATGGGAGGCTAGCATCAAATGAATATAAAAGAGGTAATAAAAATATTAATTTTTGTTTCATACTATTCTTATCTTTAGAAATCGATGCAAAGTATAAAATAAAAAAAGTTATTTGGATTTTGATTGATTCTCTATTTTATTGAGAATGAATTATTATTCTGAAATGATAGATTAAAATTTTAAATCATTTTAATGGGGTTTTGTGATCATATGAATGTATTATTATTATCAATTATTATTTTGGTATATATGATTATAATTGGTTATACTGGGTATGTAGCTTGGAAGCGGACTAAAACTGCTGAAGACTTCATGGTTGCCGGCCGCACTACTCATCCGTACATTATGGCCATGAGTTACGGTGCTACTTTTATCAGTACTGCGGCCATTGTTGGTTTTGGAGGTATAGCTGGACTTTATGGGATGGGAATTCTTTGGTTAGTATTTTTTAATATTCTGATTGGTATTTTCATAGCTTTTGTATTCTTTGGGAAGAGAACCCGGAAAATGGGACATAATTTAAGAGCTTTGACATTTCCGGAGTTTTTATCAAAGAGATTCGATAGTAAATTTATTCAGTATTTTAGTGGACTTGTAATTTTCCTGGGAATGCCATTGTATGCTTCTGTGGTTCTTATTGGAGCTGCTAGATTCATGGAGACGGCACTTAACCTAAATTTTAACATTGCATTAATAATAATGGCATTGATTGTAGCCGCTTATGTTATTTTTGGAGGAATTAGGGGAGTAATGTACACGGATGCATTGCAAGGCACCATAATGTTTCTGGGAATGATTTTCTTACTTTTAGTCACTTATTATTTGCTTGGTGGGGTTACAGAATCACAGCAGGCTTTAACTAATATGGCATATTTGGTTCCAGATTCAGTAAAAGCAGTAGGTGGAACTGGCTGGACAACATTCCCTGCATTTGGTAGTCCATTCTGGTGGACTTTAGTTTCTACCATAATAATGGGAGTAGGTATTGGTGTACTAGCTCAACCTCAATTAGTTGTTCGTTTTATGACAGTCAGATCAAATAAAGAACTCAATAGAGGTGTTTTAATTGGTGGTATCTTTATTTTTGTCATCACGGGGTCTGCATATATTGTAGGTTCACTTTCTAATGTTTTCTTTTTCCAACAGATGGGACAAATATCCATACAAGTTGCTGCGGGAAATGTAGATAAAATTATCCCTATTTTCATTAACTCAGCTATGCCGGAATGGTTTACCTATCTTTTCTTGTTAACATTGCTTTCAGCAGCTATGTCTACTTTAAGTGCTCAATTTCATGTTCAAGGAACTGCTATTGGTAGAGATGTATATGAAACTATTTTTAATAGGAGCAGAGATAGATCAGTACTCATAACTCGTATAGGAATTCTTGTTGCAGTTATAATTGCGGTTATTTTAGGATTTACCCTTCCTGGAAGTATTGTTGCTCAAGGAACGGCACTATTCTTTGGATTATGTGCAGCTGCTTTTTTATCTGCTTATACTTGTGCATTGTTCTGGAAAAGATCAACCAAACCAGGAGTTATTGTGGGTATGGTGATGGGAACTTTCACTAGTTTATTTTGGTTATTGTTTGTTTATAAAAAAACAGCAGTTTCTTTAGGGATTTTTAAAGCGATCAGTGGTCAAAATCTGATTATTAATACTCTACCATGGCCTCTTGTAGATCCTCTGGTTATTGGAGTACCTGTAGCCATGTTTTTTACAGTGGTAGTTAGTTTGCTAACTAAACCACCAAGCAAAGAACACTTAGATAAATGTTTTGAAGGTTTTTAAAAAGAGAATAATTAATTTATTCTTCTTTTTAATGGATTTTTTTCTTTTTTTTCTTTTCTTAGAATTATAAATAAATTAAAATAATAATTATTTTATTCTAATTATCCAATTTTTATTTGATATCTAGTTTAGAGGAATTTATAAATATATAAATAAAATAGATAGTAATGATTAAATATTAAAGATAATATTTAAGATTGAATAAAATTAGGAGGTGGATGTATGGAGGTTTTAGGTATACCAGATCCCTGGGTTTGGGGAGCTTACATTGCATGTATTTTAGTTACTCTTCTTTGCATTATTTATGGCGTTTTAAATTGGAATAAAGGCGATGAAGATGAAGAAGGCCAAATAAAAGAAGAATTAGAGTGGGAAAAAGAAGAATTAGAAATGGAAGAAAAAGAATTAGGTTTTTAAACATCATTTATCATTTTCAGCAAATTGAATTAATTAATTTAATTATAAATCTGATTTATTAATATAATGGATTGTGATCATATGGATGTACTATTGTTATCAATTATCGTGTTAGCATACATC